>JBBSLY010000010.1:0-13117 GCA_038233455.1 Solirubrobacterales bacterium
CGGCGAACCCACGGGCCTGGCGCAGGAACGGGGTGAGCGCCCGTGCCGCGGGCTTGGAGGCGTCCACCAGCGGATCGACGTCGTCGAGCGCCGCACGCAGGTTGACGAACGTCGTGTTCGCGCGGCGCATGAACGGAGGTAGGCGGGTGATCGACTCCGCCAGCGAGGCCTTCTGGCTGCCGAGCGCCGCGGTGGTCTGGTTGAGGTTGCCGATCAGCGCCGAGAGGTCGTCGCGGCGCTCGGCGAGGGCGGTGACCAGCTGCGAGCTGTCGACCAGGAAGCGCTCGAGGGTCGGCTGGTCCTTGGAGAGCTCGTTGAATAGCCGGCTCGATGTCGAGAGCGCCGGATTGAGGTACTGGAAGGTGCCGTTGGCCTGGACCCCGGCGTTGCGAAACTGGTTCGCCTGGTTCTTGAAGAAGTCCTGGAGCGCCTTGCCGGTGGGAGGATCGATCGTATTGAAGAGCTGGTCGAGGTCGACTGCCGTCTTCGTCTTGTCCGTGTCGATGGTCGCACCGTCCGGCAGGTCGGCGGACCCGTTGGGCGGGAAGCTGAGGTCGATGTAGCGGTTCGCGATCCCCGAAAGGGAGAACTGGCGAATCCTCGCGCGGGTGCCCACCCGCAGCGGCGCGAAGTCGTCATCGACCGAGAACTTGATCGCGGCCTGACCGTCGTCGGTGATCTTGATCTCTTTGACCGTGCCGATCGGGGTGCCGCCGGTCTGCACCGGGTTTCCCTTCACGAGCTGTCCCGCGTTGATGAACTTGGCGGTGAGCTCATACCCGCCACCGCCGACGCCCCCGAAGAGCACGAGACCCACGAGCACGACGGCAGCAATGACCGCCCCAACGGCGGCCACGCGTCCAATCCCGCTCACAGATCGCATCCTCTTATCCGTCTCCCTCTACATCGGGCGTCGTCACCAACGAGCAACCGGACGCCGAACGCTGCCGAATCTACAGCAGCCGGGGCCATCCGTGTCGCAGTTGTCGATGCAGCGGAGCAGCGCCCCCGCCGGCCCCGGATGCCGGGAGAAAGCCCCGCTCAGAGCAGGATCACGAGCACCAGCACGATCAGCACCAGGCCGATAGCGCCGCCGACGAAGGCCGGAGGCCTCAAACCCGCCCAGTACTCGGGTCTGGCGCGGTCGCCCGAGTGCCTGCCCTCGGGTGGCTCGCCGACCCAGTCGTCGTCATCGTCGTAGGGCGCCATCGATGCCCGGGGTGGGACTCGAACCCACACGCCCCTGGGGGCCAGGGCTTTTAAGGCCCTTCTGTCTACCTTTCCAGCACCCGGGCCGATCCAGTCTAGGACCGTAGAGATCGGTCCGAACGCAACTCGGGCCTTGCTAGCGTGTATGGACGAGGGGGGACGCGTTTCCCAGGAATCGGCGTGGAAGCTTCCGCACTACGACATCCCGCAGCTCCCCTGGCCCTCGGTGGCCGGTCGCCTCTGCTGCGCCTGCAGGGCGACGAGAAGCTCGTGGCCCTCGTGCGCAGCGGCAACACCGCCGCCTTCGAGGCACTGGTGCAGCGCTACCAGCCACGGCTGCTGGCCTTCTGCCGGCACATGCTCTCCTCCACCGAGGACGCGGAGGACGTGCTCCAGGAGGTCTTCGCCGCCTCCTACAACGCGCTGCTCGCCGACCATCGGCCGATCAATGCCCGGCCGTGGCTGTACCGGATAGCTCGCAACCGCTGCCTCAACCACCTGCGCAAGCCCAAGGCCGCCGGCCAGGACTCGATGGACATCTTCGAGCGCGACAACGGCGTGACCACCGCCGAGACCGTGCACAGCCGCGAGGAGTTCCGCGACATCGTGCACGACGTCGGCGAGCTGCCCGAGACCCAGCGCACCGCTCTGCTGCTGCGCGAGATCGACGCACTGTCCTACAACCAGATCGCCGAAGCGATGGACACGACGATCCCGAGCATCAAGTCGCTGCTCGTGCGCGCGCGTGTGAGCTTGGCCGAAGCCTCCGAGGCGCGGCTGCTGACATGCGAGGAGGTCCGCCTCGAGCTGGGCCAGGTCGCGGAGGGCCTGACGCGGACCACCCCGCCCGTACGGCGCCACCTCAAGTCGTGCGAGCGCTGTCGCACCTTCCGAGGTGAGCTGCGCAACACGAGCAAGGCGCTCGCCGCGGTGTTCCCGCTGGGCCCGCTGGTGATCCTCAAGAAGCTGGGCATCGCAAAGCTCGGCTTCGGCGGTGGCAGCGCCGCGAGCGGATCAGGCGCCACCGCCTCCGGAGGAGGATTCGTCGGAGGGGCCGGCCTCGCCGCCGGCGGAGCGGCCACGGGCGGCGCCGCGGCCGGAGTCTTCTCGGCCGGCATGGGCACGGTGGCCTCGACGGCCGCCGCGGGCATGGCGGCGGCCGTGATCGTGACCGCCGGAGCCGCCGAGGTCTCCCACGTCGCCCGCTCCACCGCCCCCGCACCGATCACCTCCGCCGCCCCTCAGGCGAGCCTCGCGCCACGGCCCGCGCTGCCGGCACGGCGTCCGGTCCCCGGGACCGCGCCGGCCGCCAAGGCATCCGCGGCTACCGGCGCGGCGGCCGTGGAGGCCGCGACCGAGCCGCCAGTCGCCGAGCCGCCCACCGCGCCCGCCCCGGTCGAGCCGCCCGTCTCCGCGCCGGTGCCGGCGCCGGTCGAGACGAAGGTCCTGCCCGCCGAGCCCCCCGCGCCGATCGTCCAGGAGGAGGAGTCCACCACCACCCTCCCCGCCCGAGACCAGCCGGTGGAGGGCCAGGGGAACCGCCCGACGCCCGCCCAGGGGCAGGCCGATGGCGCACCGCCCCCGGCGCCGCCCGCCGGCGAGCCGAAGCCCACGCGCCAGCCGCCGCCCCCTCCACCCCCTCCGCCCGCCGGTCCGTAGCCCGCCTGCGAGCTCTCGCCCGGGGCCCCGCGCCCGGCTACGCTCGCGAAGTGGCGACGATCGAAGACTTCGACCGGATCGACATGCGGGTGGGGCGCATCGTGGGGGTGGCCGACTTCCCCGAGGCGCACAAGCCCTCCTGGAAGCTGCAGATCGACTTCGGGCCGGAGATCGGGGAGCGGCGCTCCTCAGCCCAGATCGCCCACTACCCCCGGACGGAGCTCGAGGGACGGCTGGTGGTGGCTGTGGTCAACTTTCCGCCGCGCCAGATCGGGCCCGTGCTGTCCGAGGTGCTCGTGTTGGGCGTCCCCGACGAGGCCGGCCGCGTGAGCCTCCTGAGCCCGAGCGGCGACGTGCCACCGGGTGGACGGGTCTACTAGGGACCCGGCTCGGCGGAGGCCTCCACCACCACTCGACCGTCCGGGTATCTCAACACGAGCCGCTTACCGGGCCGCAGCCCGTCGAAGAGCACCGGGCGCGCGACCCTGCCACCGGGCGCCTCCAGCGACTGGCCGCCTCCCTCGAGCTCGTAGGTTTGACCGTCGCCTGAGCGCAGCCGCACCCGGACCGCGATGAACGGCGGGACGCGCACGAGCCGGGGGGTGATGCGCCCCCCGCTACCCGTGAACAGCGCCTGAGTGCTGGCCGGGATCTCGTCCCCGGCGCCGCCGGGTGCCTGCTCCGGGAAGTTGCGCGCGCCCCCGGCGTCCTTGCCTTCGGCGGCTGGGTCGTCGGGCGTCTGCGGGCGCACGGGGGCCGTGGTTGTCTGGACCGGCGCCGTGTCGGTGGGGGTCGTGGTCGTCGAGGTCTCGGTGCCGACGCTCTCCTGGCTGACACGGCCCTCGTCGTCTCCGCAGGCGGCGAGCGCGAGCGCCAAACCGACCGCTACGGGCAGGATCCCCGACCTCATCGCGCTCATCCCAGGTTGGAGCGTAGGAAGTCGATCGTGCGCGACCACGCCTGGGCGGCGGCCTCGGCGTCGTAGGTGCCCAGGCGGTTCGTGTCGTTGAAGAACGCGTGGCCGGCGCCCTCGTAGTAGTGGAAGTCGACCTGCTGCCCGGAGGCGTCGGCGATCTCCTTCTCGAGCGCCTCGGCGTCGTCGGTGGGGACGAAGTCGTCGGCCGTGCCGAAGTGCCCCTGGACCGGGCCGCCGATCTTCGAGAAGTCCGGCTTGCCGTGGGGCATCACGTAGTAGAAGGTGACTGCGGCGCGCACCTTGGGATTCAGCGTCGCGGCCCACACCGACAGGCCGCCTCCCAGGCAGAAGCCCACCGACCCCACGCCGCCGCCCTGGTATCCGTCCTGTCCGGCGAGGAAGTCGACCGCGCCGCGCATGTCGGCCTCGGCCTGGTCCATCGACATCGCCATCATCTTCTGCTCGGCCTCGTCGGGCTGATCGGTGGTCTCGCCCCGGTACAGGTCGGGCGCGAGGGCGAAGAAGCCCTCAGCCGCAAGCCGGTCGCAGACGTCCTTGATGTGATCCTCGAGGCCCCACCACTCCTGGAGCACGATCGTCCCCGGACCGCTGCCGGACTCAGGCGTCGCAAGGTACCCGGGCGCGGTGGCGCCGTTGGCCTGAAACTCGACATCTCCCACGGTGCTCTCCTTCGGTCGGATGGACGGACGGCTCGGGCGAGGATATCCGAGGATCAGCTCCCCTCGGGAGGCTCGAGCTCGAGCTCGAGGGCGAGCTGCCAACCGACCGCCACGCCCACGAGCATCCCCATCCGTGTCTCCTCCGCCAGCAGGGTGCGCAGTGCGGCATGCCCCTCGGCCTCGTCCGCGGCCTCGGTGACCCGCCGCACCTGGGATTCGTGCGCCTCGCCGAACCAGCCGCCGGCGTGCAGCGCCTCGTTGAGGATCCGCTGCAACTGGGGGGCGATCCGCGCGACGCGCTCCTCGGCTTCACGGAAGCGCTCGGGATCGGTGAGGGCGTCGAGAGCACGATCGAGCTCCGCGTCGGTGAAGGAGCGAAGGGCCATCGCAGCTCAGCCGTCGCGGGCGAACAGCGGCAGGACCGTGCCGAGCGCCGCCCCTGTGACCGCTCCCGCCAGGCCGGCCACCACGTTGGCCTCGCCCACCGCCAGGGGCATCGCGAACAGCACCGCGGCGATCACGTAGACCCCGATCAGGTCGTTCTCGCGATCGGCTCCCTTGCGCGCGGCGCGCCGATCGTCGGCATACCAGGCTGCCAGCAATCCGAGGGCCGCCCCGTTTGCCCCGAGCACGAGGTAGATCTCACCGCTCTCGAACACCGCGCCGACGTCCAGCGCCGCTGCAGCCGCCGCACCGCCCGCGCCGGCCGCCACGAACACGAGCAGCACGGCCACCGCGCCGAAGCGGCGTTCCAGCAGGGAGCCGAATATCCCCACCGCCACCAGCGCGGCGAGCTGGTAGCCGAGGCTGTCGTGTACGAACGGGGTGGTCAGGTAGCGCCACGGCTGCTCGGCCAGGCCGACCACCAGCCCGCCCACGTCGTTGACCGCGAGCTCCTCGGTCGCCAGCACGAGCGTCACGAGCAGCGAGACGACCATCAGCGCGATCGTGGCGGTCGGTCGCGTGTCGGGCGCGATGCCCTCGATCTGGTCGGGACGAATGCGAGACAGCCGCGGCCGCCGGCGCTGCTTGGCCCGCGGCTCTGCGTCCTCGCCCGTTCGCTCCAGCTTGGGGGCGCGCTTTCGCACCCGCTGACCGCAGTAGGGACACTCGGTGACGTAGGGGCTGACCTCTGACCCACAGTTCTTGCACACCACGAAGAGGTCGGGCTGGCTCACTTCGATGAGGGTAATTGACGCCTGCCGGGGCCGGGCAGCGGCGCCGGGACTAGGGAGCCGCGCCGGCCGGGGCGCTGGCCGCGACGATCTCTCCCACGACCTCGCGCATATCGTGGTTGGCCTCGAAGACCACGAGCTGGCGCGCCCCGCCATTGCCGTGGTCGAGCAGGTCGTCCACCCCGTCGAGCGCTGCCGCGGACCCGAGGTCCTCCGCGTGGCCGCGCAGCCGGTCCACCAGCCTGCGGGCCAGCTGCTTGGTGTGCACGCGGTCACGGCTCGGCAGGTCCACCAGCTCGCCCTCGAGACCGTGGCGCGCGGCAAGCCACTTGTTTTCGTCGAGCATCTCGTAGGGGTAGCGGGAGAGCTCCTCCCCGGACTCGAAGTGCTCGGCGAGCTCCTTGACCATCGCCTGCACCAGCGCGGCCAGCCCGAGCGTGTGCTCGAGGCGCGTCTGGGAGTCCATCACCCGGACCTCCACGGTGCCGAAGCGCGGATGCGGCCGGACGTCGTACCAGAGGTAGGTGTAGTCCGCGATCACCTTGCTCTGCTCCATGAACGCGATCCGGCGGCTCCAATCCTCGAAGTCGTCGTAGCGCGGCGGGATGCCGACCCGTGGGAAGGCCCTGAAGATCGGGGTCCGGGCCGAGATCAGGCCGGTCTCGTGCGCGCGCCAGAAGGGCGAGTTGGCCGACAGGGCGAGCAGCAGCGGCAGGTGCACCCGCATGCCGTTGGTCACGTGGATGGCCTTGTCGGGATCGTCGAGGCCCACGTGCACGTGGATCCCGAAGATCAGCTCCTGGCGGGCGACGAACTGAAGGCCCGCGATGAGGTCGCGGTAGCGAGGCCGCGAGACGATCCGCTGGTCCTCCCACATCGCGAACGGGTGGGTGCCGGCGGCGCCGATCGCAAGCCCTCGCGCGGCGGCGGCGCTCTGCACCTCGCGGCGCAGTCCCTCGAGCTGGCGGCCCGCGTGCTCTGTGTTCTCGGACGGCTCGGTGGCGATCTCGCACACCGACTCCATCAGCTCCGGCTTGACCTCGCCCTCGCTCGGGCTGTGCTCCAGATCGGAGAGCAGGCCCTCGATGGAGTTCACGAGATCGAGGGACTCGGCGTCCACGATCATCAGCTCCTCCTCGACCCCGAGGGTGTAGCTCGGGCCCGTGAACCGGTGCTCCACGCACGCACCTTATCCGTAAGGGAGATACGGCAAACGGCGATAACCTGCCATCCCCCGCAAGCGAGCAGGAGGCAACGACCCCCAATGACTCTCGGCTACGACGGCAAGCTCTACATCCTCGCGTTCGATCACCGTGGCTCCTTCCAGAAGAAGATGTTCGGGATCGAGGGCGACCCGACGCCGGAGCAGACAGAGACCATTGCCGACGCCAAGCACCTGATCTTCGAGGGGATGGTCAAGGCCACCGAGCGCGGGGTCGACAATGCCGCGACGGGAACGCTGGTCGACGAGCAGTTCGGCGGCGACATCCCCTCGCAGGCGAAGGACCTGGGTCTGAAGCTGGCCATGCCGGTGGAAAAGAGCGGCCAGGAAGAGTTCGACTTCCAGTACGAGGACGACTTCGGTGCCCACATCGAGAGCTTCGACCCGCACTTCTCCAAGGTCCTGGTCCGCCACAATCCAGACGGCGACGAGGAGATGAACGCGCGCCAGGTCAAGCGCCTCAAGCAGCTGGCCGATTGGCTGCACGAGCACGACCGCAAGTTCCTCTTCGAGCTGCTGGTGCCGGCGGAGGACGCCCAGCTGGAGTCCGTGGGCGGCGATGGCGACCGTTATGACGCGGAGCTGCGTCCCGAGCTGATGCGACGCACGATCGAGGCCTACCAGCAGGCGGGCGTGGAGGTCGACGTCTGGAAGATCGAGGGGGTCGACTCGCGGGCCGACTGCGAGATGCTTGCCGGCCAGACCCGCGCGGACGGCCGCGACGGGGTGGTATGCGTGCTGCTCGGCCGCGGCGCCAGCGACGAGAAGGTCGAGGAGTGGCTGCGCGCGGCCGCGGGGGTCGAGGGCTTCGTGGGCTTCGCCATCGGCCGCACGATCTGGTGGGACGCCCTGAAGGGCTTCCTCGACGGGTCGGTCGAGCGCGAGGCGGCGGCGAAGAAGATCGCCGACAACTACCTGCGCTTCGTGGAGGTCTACAGCCAGGCGGAGTCGGGGGCCCCGGCGGCGACCTGAGTCTCCAACGCGGCGGGACTTTCCCGCCGTTACAGCGCTGATAGCCTCTCCCGGTCGTGAAGATGCGTCAATCACTCGCGCAGTTCGAGACCGCCTTCCGCGAGGAGGCGGCCGAGTCGGTGCAACGGCGCGAGCAGCTGCGCCATCAAGCCGTCAACCGGTCACGCGCCCGGCGCGTCGAGCGCGTTCAGAAGGCGGGCACGATGCGCTTCATCGGCCTCTGCCTGGCCATCCTCGCCACCACCGTGATCGTCACGCTGGTCATGTTCCAGGCGCTGGCGATGCTGGCCGGCTGAACGGGCCGGAAACCTCAGTCGCCGGCCTTCAGGCGATCCAGCGCCTCTCTGACCTCGGAGTCATCGGCAGCCCCGTCCTCGCGGTCCTGCTGGATGTCGACCCATACCTCCTTGCGGAAGACCGGCACCGAGCGCGGGGCCTCGATCCCGATGCGGACCTTTTCGCCCATGATGGCGAGCACCGAGATCTCGATGTCATCCCCGATCATGATGCTCTGGTTGCCTTTGCGTGTCAGGACGAGCACTGGGCGCCTCCCACCCATACGGGTTGCGGGCCCTCACCGAGGACCAGAATGCCTGACCAATCTAAGCAGCAGTGCGGACCGATCGCCACTTTCGGCGCCCGCGCGCTTCCGCCGGGAGGCGGATTGGTAGTCTCCGCGCCTCCTTGGCACGCCGTTCGCTCAAGCCTCAGCTCAACCAGATCCGGACGTGGGTGCGCCAAGGCCGTACCGACGCGTGGATCGCCCACCAGCTGGACGTGTCGGCGAAGGACATAACCACCTTCAAGGGCGAGCACGACCTGGCGCCCGGCGAGGGGGCGGGCGGCGAGAGTGATCTCTTCGGACCGCGCGTGGAGGAGCAGGAGGTCGATCTGCGAGCCGCCGACGAGGCACTCGTGGCCGCGGCGCTCGAGGCCGAGTCCGACGAGGAGCCCGACGGCGCGGATGAAGCCGGGAGCGATGGCGCCGACGACGACGACGACGACGCCGGCGACGACTCCGAGGGTGAGGACAAGCCACGCCGCCGCCGCCGTGGACGCCGTGGCGGCCGCGGCCGCGCCCGCGCGAAGAAGGCGCTTGACGGAACCTTCGATCACGGCGAGGAGGGCTACGGCCTCTGGTTGGACCCGGCCGTTCAGGACGACCCCGTGTATGCCGAGCACTGGGCCGGTCACCGGCCGGTGACCGTGTCCGTCGAGCCGGATCGCATCGTGATCACCCGCGCCGGGGAGTCAGGCGGCGACGGGTCGGGCGACAGCTGACCGCGCGCGAGGTCAGCGCAGGCCCAACGCCCGCAGCCGGCGCCCGAAGGACGGCCATCCCGTCTTCTGCGGCTCGGCGCGGCTGGCCCGCGAAGCTCCCACGTGCCAGCTCGCGTCGACCTCCGCCGCGCCCGCCATGACGGCGGCGCTGGCGGAGACCGGCTGAGACCAATAGACAGGCAGCGATCGCTGCTGTGTCAGGTACCTCCCCAAAGCACACACCCCTTGCAATTGGGAGTATGCCCGAGGACCGGCCGTGGCGCCACTGGTTACGGCCTGAACTTTCGCCCACAACCTTGTGACCAATACCTAAGTCAGAAAGCTCGCACGCGCGGACATGGCGCGTTGCTTGAGCGCGAGCGTGGCGAGTGTGAGGTCGTCCGCGCGGCTGAGGTCGAGGCCGGTCAGCTCCTGAACGCGGCCCAGCCTGTAGTCGAGCGTGTTGGGGTGCACGTGCAGCCGCTCGGCGGTGGCGCGGCGATCGAGGTCGGACTCGACGAAGGCCTCGAGGGTGTCGATCAGGTCCGCGCCGCGCCGCTCCGCGTAGACCTCCAGCGGCCCGAGCGCGCGCTGGTGAGCGACCTCCGCCAGCCGTGGAGAACGCGCCAGGAGCAGCTCCGCCACGAACGCGCCGGGATCCAGCCGGCCCGTCTGTCCGAATCTGCGGCCGAGGTCGACGAGCATGCGCAGCTCGTCAAGCGCCTCCGACAGCTGCTCACGGGGGGTTGGATCGCCGATGGCCACGAGCGGCTCGCCCGCACCCGGAGTCAGCGCCAGCAGCGCCTTCGCCGTCTGCTCCGATTCCGACCCACCGTCGGTGGCCGGCGCCAGGCCGCTGACGCGATCGCCCTCGGTCAGCGCCAACATCCCCTGGGCGCGCAGCGCCTCGGCGATCTGCGCGTGCTCGGGCGCTCCCTCGCCCGGCAGGGAGTGCGCGAACGGCCGGTAGACCTCGAGCAGCGGCAGCCCGATCGAATCCGCGCACCTATGCAGGGAGGCAGGAACCGGACCGCCCGCCACGAGCGCGTCGAAGAGATCGCGCAGCTGGCGTTCCTCCTCGGACACCAGATGCTGACGCTCGTCCAGGTATGCCTGAGCGACGACCGCCGACACCCGATCGACGTAGTCCATCAAGCGCTCGGCACCGGCGAGCAGCGCGGGGCGTTCATCCGGCTGCGCCGCCTCCACCACCGCCTGCCAGCCCATCCGCCCGCCCAGGCGGTAGGCGTGCAGGAGATCCTCGAGCGGCATCCCTTCCCCCGCGCGATCCCTCGCCGACTCCCGGAAGGAGGCGAGATCCTCCTCGCTCGGCTCCGAGCCCTCGAGGATCGAGCCGAAGAACAGCTCCACGTTGCGCCGGCAGATCGCGAGGATCTGACCCACCACGACCGGCTCCGGCAGCCGCTGATAGCCCGATATCTCGCTGCGAAAGCGCGACACCATCTGCTCGGCGATCTCAGCCGGCGCCACCCGCCGGACCACGCGGGCCAGGACTTCCGCGTCTGCTTCGCTCTCAGCCACGCTCGACCGACTCTACGCCTCGGGGTTGAACCGCGTGCGCCCGCCTGCGAAGTCGGCCGCCCCGCGCGCGTAGCGCCAGAACGCGGCGTCGACCACGGCGGCGCAATCGGCTCCCGCGTAGCGACGCTGGGCGAGATCCTCGGCCCAATCGGTGCCCGAGTAGTAGAGCTGGACCAGCTCGCCGACCTCGAATCTCGAGCCCAGCCGCCGGCGCAGCCCCTCCAGCACCCCGTCGACGGCGGGGTCCAGCCCTGCCTCGTCCACCTCGCGCAGGCGGCGCTCACCGTCCTGCCACTGCGTCATCGCGTTCTCCAGCGCGGGCACCCGCCCGACGCTAGTGCACCGGCCCCGGCCGGGGCTACTCGCGTGGTGGGTTCTCGATCACGTAGGCGCGCTCGCCCTGGCGCACCATCCCGAGGCGGCGGGCCTCGCGCTCGAGCGCGGCCGGGTCGCGCAAATCAAGTGCCCTGCGCTTCAGTGACTCGTTCTCCGCTTCGAGCTCGGCCAGCTCTTCGCTCTGCGCCGAAGCCGTGCCGGACTGCTCGACCCAGTGCTTGGCCGGGGAGATGTAGAGCAGGAGTATCACTCCCACCGTCCCGACCAGCGCTGCCCGGCCAAGCCGATCCCAGCGGATGGCGCCCTGCCGACGGCCGTGCGACGCGCGGCGCCTCCGGGCGGGGGTGGGGGCGGCGGGGGCCATCTGGCCCTATTTCACACCCCTGGCGATCCTCCTGCCCGAAAGGCCGACCGGCCCGGGTAGCGGGCGCGCCCGCCCAGGGCGTCCTCGATGCGAAGCAGCTGGTTGTACTTGGCCACGCGGTCCGAGCGCGAGGGCGCGCCCGTCTTGATCTGGCCACAGCCCGTGGCCACGGCCAGGTCGGCGATGGTCACGTCCTCGGTCTCCCCTGACCGGTGCGACATCACCGCGGTGTAGCCGGCCTCGCTCGCCACCCGGATCGCCTCGAGGGTCTCAGTGAGCGTTCCGATCTGGTTGACCTTCACGAGGATCGAGTTCGCGACCCCGCGCTCGATCCCGGTGGCGAGGCGCTCGGGGTTGGTCACGAACAGGTCGTCGCGCACCAGCTGCACACGGTCACCCAGGCGCCCGGTGAGCGTCCCCCAACCGTCCCAGTCCTCCTCGTCCATCCCGTCTTCGATCGAGACGATCGGATACCGCCCCACCATCTCCTCCCAGTAGGCGGCCATCTCCTCGGCGGACAGCTCACGGCCCTCGTGCTCGAGGTCGTACACGCCGTCGGAGTAGAGCTCGCTGGTGGCGGGGTCGAGCGCGATCGCCACATCGCCGCCCGGCTCGTAGCCGGCGGCCTGCACGGCCTCGATCAGCAGCTTCAGCGCGGCTTCGTTGGATTCGAGGTCGGGGGCGAAGCCGCCCTCGTCGCCCACCGCGGTGGACATGCCGCGGCCGTGGAGCGTGCTCTTGAGCGCGTGGAATACCTCGGCGCCCATCCGCAGCGCCGCCGAGAAGGTGGGCGCGCCCACGGGCACGACCATGAACTCCTGGAAGTCGACCCTGTTGTCCGCATGGGCGCCACCGTTCAGCACGTTCATCATCGGCACCGGCAGCACGGCGGCTTCCTCGCCGCCGAGGTGGCGCCACAGGGGCTGCCCCGCCTCAGCGGCCGCGGCCTTCGCCGCCGCCAGTGACACGCCAAGGATCGCATTGGCGCCGAGGCGCGCCTTGTTGGGCGTGCCGTCAAGCGCGATCATCGCGCGGTCGAGCGCCTCCTGGTCGGCGACGTCGAGGCCCGTCACCGCCGCGGCCAGCTCGCCGCCTGCGTTGGCCACGGCCTGGAGGACGCCCTTGCCGCCGAAGGCCTCCGCGTCGGCATCTCGCAGCTCGACCGCCTCGAACTCTCCGGTGGAGGCGCCGGAGGGCACCGCCGCGCGGCCGGTCGCCCCGGCCCCGGTGCTCACTTCGACCTCGACCGTCGGGTTGCCGCGGCTGTCGAGGATCTGCCGCGCGATGACCTGGCTGATGCCACTCACTTGCTGAGGCCCTCCTGTATTCGTGCGATGTACCCGTCGGCGGCGGCGCGCAGAGCGAGCTCGGGATCGGCGCCGACCTCGGAGGCCCTCGCGACGGCCGCGAACAGCAGCTCCCCGGCCGCCTGGAAGTACTCGTCGCGCCCGGTTGCGGCCTCCAGCGCAGCCAGGGACTCTGACACGCCGGGTGGCTCGGCGTCCTCTCCCCCGACGCGGCCGGCGCGCCGCTGGGCCTTCTTTGCGTACGTCGCGGCGGGCAGGGTCTCGGGCAAGTCGCCGAAGGTGCCACCGCCCTCGGTGTCCGCCTTGATCGCGTCCCAGTTGCGCAGGACCTCCTCCCCAGACAGAGCCTCCACCTCCCCGAACACGTGCGGATGGCGGCGAATCAGCTTCTGGCGGCAGTGCTCGGCCACCCGGGCCAGGTCGCCGGCGCCACGCTCCTCGAGCAGCAGCGAGAGAAACACGACCTGGAACAGGA
>JBBSLY010000011.1:0-12785 GCA_038233455.1 Solirubrobacterales bacterium
GCACGGCCGCGCCGGTGCTGCTCGGCTTTCGGTCGGCGGCGCATGCCCGCGCGGCGGAGCTGTTCCGCGGCGAGATCACGGTCGTGACCGACGATGGCTCCGCCGGGCGCCACGGTTTGGTGACCGAGCCACTGGACGAGTTGCTGGAGGGCGGCCCGCCGGCGACCGTGTACGCCTGCGGCCCCCCGGCGATGCTCGAGGCCGTGCGCGCCCTGTGTGCGAGCCGCGGGGTTGACGCGCAGCTGGCGCTCGAGTCCGGGATGGCGTGCGGGTTCGGGGCCTGCTTCGGCTGCGTGGTTCCCACCCGCCACGGCTTGGCGCGGGTGTGCGTGGACGGTCCGGTGTTCGACGCGGCGACGCTCGAGACCGCGGCGGCTCCGGGCGGAGGCCATCAGGGATGAGCGGAGTCGAGCTGTGCGGGGTCCGCCTGGCCGGCCCCGTGCTCAACGGGTCGGGCACCTTCGACGCGATCGCCGCCAGGCGGGCGTTCGGGGACGCGCTGCTGGAGCGGTTCCCCTTTGACCTGTTCGTCTCGAAGACGATCACGCTCGAGCCGCGCGAGGGCAATCCTCCGCCGCGGCTGTGGGAGACCCCCGCCGGCCTGCTGAACTCGATC
Source organism: Solirubrobacterales bacterium (assembly GCA_038233455.1). GTDB lineage: Bacteria > Actinomycetota > Thermoleophilia > Solirubrobacterales > Thermoleophilaceae > JAAYBF01. The sequence goes on from JBBSLY010000011.1 coordinate 617, forward strand.
GGGCTGCCCAACAGGGGCCTCGCCGGCTTCCTGGACTCCGACCTGCCCCAGCTCGCCGAGCTGCCGGTGCCCCTGTGCGTCTCGGTGATGGGCTTCAGCCGCGCCGAGCTGGCGCACCTGGTCGAGCGTGTGGCCGCACGCGACGAGGTGGCGCTGATCGAGGTCAACGTGTCCTGCCCAAACGTCGAGACGGGCCTGATCATGGGCGCGGACCCGGACGAGACGGCCCGGGCGGTCGAGCGGCTGCGCCCCGTCTGTCCCAAGCCGATGGTGGTCAAGCTCACCCCGAACGCCACCGACCCCGCCGCGGTTGCGGCCGCCGCCGAGGGAGAGGGGGCCGACGGGGTGTCACTCCTGAATACCCTCAAGGGGATGGCCCTCGATCCGAGCACCCATCGCCCGTGGCTCGGCGGCGGCGGCGGCGGGCTGTCGGGGCCGGCGATCCGTGCGGTGGCCCTCGCGCAGGTGGCCGCGGTGGCAGGCCGCGTCTCGGTACCGGTGATCGGCATGGGCGGGATCGCCACGGGAGCCGACGCGGCGCAGTTCATGGCGGCGGGGGCGACGGCGATCGCCGTCGGCACCGAGAGCTTCCGCGACCCCGCGGCGGGCCGCCGGATAAGCGCCGAGCTGGCCGAGCCGGCCGCCGGGCCGCCCGCCACCGGCGCGGCATCGGCATAAAGCTGCCGCAGTTTGCGGACAAACCGGATCGGCGGACTCAAACACCCTGCAAACCGGGCCTAAACGGTCATGCGCCGTCAAGCTTGCTCAAGCTCAGGTCGAGGTCCAGATGAATTCACCGGATTTTGCCGGGATCGGCCTGGATCGCCTCAGATCCGTGTGTATGATCGCCGCGCATGCCGGTCGCCCCCCAATCGCCCGCCAAGACCTCCGCACCGGGGCCGGCACCCGAGCGGTCCTTGACCCAGCGGATGGACGCGCTGCAACGCGCCAACGAGATCCGCTCGCGCCGCGCCCGGCTCAAACGCGACCTCAAGGCCGGCCGCGTGCGGATCCACGCTCTGCTGCTGGATCCCCCGGAGTGGCTCGAGACCGCGAAGGCCTTCGACCTGCTGCTGGCCGTGCCGAAGTACGGCCGCGTGAAGGTCAACCGCATTCTCACCCACTGCCGCATCTCCCCCAGCAAGACGATCGGCGGGCTCTCCGAGCGCCAGCGCCAAGAGCTCGTCTCGTACCTCGGGCGCTAGCCCGCCGCCAGCGCCCTGCCGGGCACCCCAGTCATAGTCATCACCGGGCCCTCGGGCGTGGGCAAGGGCACCCTGATCCGCGGCCTGCTGGAGCGCTGTCCGGGAGTTCAGCTGTCGGTGTCGGCCACGACGCGCGCCCCTCGCGCGGGCGAGGTCAACGGGCGCGACTACCACTTCCTGACCACCGAGCAGTTCGCGAAGCGTGTGGACCGTGGAGAGTTCGTGGAGCACGCCGAGTACGCCGGCAACCGCTACGGCACGCTGCGTTCAGAGCTCGAACGTCCCGCTCAGGGGATCGTGCTCGAGATCGACCTCCAAGGTGCGCGCCAGGTGCGCGCCACGCTGCCCGGCGCTACACAGGTATTCATAGCCCCGCCCTCCGTGGAGGACCTGGCCGAGCGCTTGGAGGCCCGCGCCTCGGATTCGCCGGAGCAGATCGCCCGGAGGCTCGCGGCCGCTCCCGCCGAGCTGGCCGCCAGGGAGGAGTTCTCGCGGGTCGTGACCAACGACGACCTCGAGGCCGCGCTCGAGGAGCTGGTCGACCTCGCCGCTAGGATGTGTGGCCCCGAACCGAGGGATCCACCTTGATCAAGCCCCGCATGGACACGCTTCTCGAGCAGGTCGACTCGCACTACGCGTGCGTGCTGGTCGCCGCCAAGCGCGCCCGACAGATCAACTCCTACTACCACAACCTCGGTGAGGGGACATTCGACGAGTACCCGCCGCCGATGGTCGAGACCGGCTCGAAGAACTACCTGAAGATCGCCCTCGACGAAGTGGCCGAGGGCAAGATCAAGTACTCCTACCGCGACTAGCCGTCCAGGACGAGGCTGAGGCACGATGGCGCGCCTGCTGATCGGCGTCACCGGCGGTGTAGCCGCCTACAAGGCCGCTGAGATCGTTCGCCTCGCCACCGGCGCGGGGCACTCCGTACGCGTGGTGCAGACGCCCGCCAGCCTGAACTTCGTCGGCAGGGCCACCTTCGAGGCGATCACCGGCGCCCCGGTGCTGGTGGACGAGTTCGAGCAAGACCCCGCGCGCGGCGCGTACCCCGGCGAACCCGTACCGGCGCACGCGCCCATCTCCCACCTCGAGCTGGTACGCCGCGCGGACGCCTACCTCGTCGCTCCGGCCTCTGCCAACACGCTCGCCAAGCTGGCCACGGGCCAGGCTGACAACCTGCTCACCAGCGCGGCGCTGGCATGCACCGCCCCGCTGGTGCTCGCGCCGGCCATGAACGACCGGATGTGGGAGCACCCGGCCACGCAGGGCAACGTCGAGACGCTGCGCCTGCGCGGAGCGACGATCGTCGAGCCGCAAACAGGACGGCTCGCCTCGAAAGGGGAGTGGGGATCGGGGCGCCTGGCCGAGCCCTCGGTCGTGCTCTCCGAGACGGAACGGGTCTTGGGGTCCGAGGCTCCCGCACCGGGCCTGCGCCCTCAGTCGATGGACGGCCTGCGGGTGCTCGTGACCGCCGGAGGCACGCGCGAGCCGATCGACTCGGTGCGTTACGTCGGCAATCGCTCATCCGGTCGGATGGGGGTTGCGCTGGCCGCGGAAGCGGCCGACCGGGGTGCCGACGTGACACTGATCGCCGCAAACCTCTCCGTGGCGGGCCCGGCGGGAGTCCGCGTGGTGACCGTCGAAACCGCTGCGCAGCTCGAGGGCGCCGCTGCAACGGAGTTCCCCGCGGCCGACGTGCTGCTGATGGCCGCGGCGGTCGCGGACTTTCGCCCCTCCAAGGCAGTGGACACAAAGATCAAGAAGGCCGGCCGGGAGGAGTTGAGCCTCGCGCTCGAGCCCACGCCAGACGTGCTGCGATCGCTCTCGGAAGCGCGGCGGGCGGACCAGACGCTGGTCGGGTTCGCGGCCGAGCACGGGTCCGGAGGGCTGGCGGCGGCCCGGGCGAAGCTCGAGGCCAAGGGCCTCGACGCGGTGGTGCTCAACGACATCTCCCGCGCCGACGTCGGCTTCGAGGCCGACGACAACGAGGTGACGTTGGTGACCGCAGGTGGGGAGAAACACGTCCCGCGCGGGACCAAGGCCGCCGTCGCCGCCGCCATTCTCGACGCGGTCGAGGCGCTACGCAGCTCGCGGGCGGCGCGAGCATGAGCGAGCGACCCGCACCCGCCCCCGACGAGCACGGCGAGCTGGCCTACGAACGCTACCGCCGCGGCAGCACGCTGCTCGAGGCGGGCGACTTCGCCGCGGCCACCATTCCGCTCGAGCAGGCCCGCCGCCTGGAGCCCGACAAGACCTCCGTGCGCGAGGCGCTGGGTCGGGCCTACTTCCGTTCGGGGCGCTTCGAACAGGCGCGAACCGAGTTCGCGGCCGTGGTCGAGCGGGCGCCGGCCAACGACTTCGCCCACTTCTGCCTCGGCAAGGCGCTCGTGCGGACCGGCCGGGTGCGCGAGGCGCGCCACCACGCCGGCCTGGCCGCCGGCATGCGCCCCGACCGCGCCGACTACAGGGCGCTGCGCGACGATCTAGCCATGACCTGAATCCGCACGCGCCTGCGCGTACTCGCGCACCGCGACCGCTCCTTCGACCACGAGCCCCAGCAGCCGGTCGAGCGCCACCTCGTCCACGGCGGCCACCGCCAGATCGCCGTGGACCCACACCTCCTTCGCCTCGGTGCAGGCGAAGCGCACGAAGCGCGTCTGGCGGTTCCACCACAGAAGCATCCACGGGTCGACGCCCTCCGGTGAGTCCAGCGCGTGGGCCTGGCAGCGCAGCAGCCCGTCGGTGAGCCTCATCCCCACGTCGAGCGGCCAGCCGGCCGCCTGATCGGGCGCGATGCGCACGCCCCACTCGCCGCGAGCGACCCGCCGCGCCTCGCCCGGCAGAGCACCGACGAAGGAGTCGATCAGCTCGAGCGCAGCCATCTCAGATGAGGGTACGGGCGCCGACGATCGGGCGGCTCTCGCGGTCTATACTTGCCGCGCTAGGACTTTCAGAGCAGCACCGCGGCCCCGGCCGCACTGGGGGTGGGCTTCGCAGCCCGCCTTTTTTTTCGCCATATGACCCCGGACACCGACACCACCGAGACGCTGATCGAGCAGCGGCTGGCGGCTGCCCTGCCACAGGTCGAGCTGCTCGCGTGCGAACGGATCGCGTCGGAACGCCTGCGCCTGACCATCGACCATCCGGATGGGGTGAGCCTGGCCCTGTGCGAGCAGGTCACCAAGGAGCTGCGAGACCTGCTCGAGGCCTATTCGCTCGAGGTCTCCTCGCCGGGGCCCGAGCGCCCGCTGACAAAGCCCGACCACTTCCGGCGCTACCTGGGCCGGCAGGCACGCATCCGCACGAAGCGGCCACTGGGGAGGAGCGCAGCCCGAGCGTCGGTCGGGCGAGCACCGGACCGTTCCTTCACGGGCGAGCTGGTCGGAGCCTCGGACGCCGAGGTCACGGTGGCGGCCGACGGCGGGGTCGTCTCGATTCCGTACAGCGAGGTCCACCGCGGCAACCTGGTCGCCGCGAGAGAGGGAGGGAACCGATGAGCAAGGAGATCGTCGACGCCATCCACGTGCTCGAGCAGGAGAAGGGCATCTCCGCCGACACGCTCATGGACGCGCTGGAGGACGCCCTCCTGTCCGCGTACAAGAAGAGCCCCGGCTCGGCCAGGTACGCCCGCGTCGACATCGACCACGCGACCGGCGACTTCACGGTGTTCGAGCTGCTGCTTCCCCCAGAGCTCGAGGAGAAGCTGCTGGCCGAGGCCGAGGAGGCCCAGGAGGAGCCCGGCGTCGACCCCGAGACGGGCGAGTTGCGCGAGCCCGAGGAGCCCGAGGTCGACCAGGAGACCCTCGCCGAGTACTCAGACCAGATCGACGAGCGCGACGTGACGCCGGAGGGCTTCGGCCGCATCGCCGCTCAGACGGCCAAGCAGGTGATCCTCCAGCGCATCCGCGAGGCCGAGCGCAGCATGATGTTCGACGAGTATCAGGATCGAAAGGGCGAGCTGATCACCGGCATCGTCCAGCAGTCCGACTCGCGCTACACGCTCGTCCAGCTGCGCGAGCGCGTCGAGGCGCTGCTGCCGCGCTCGGAGCAGGTCGGCGGCGAGCGCTACGACCACGGCGCGCGCGTGAAGGCGATCATCACCGATGTCTCCTCGGACACCAAGGGGCCCAGCATCATCGTCTCGCGCCGCTCCCCCGAGCTGATCCGTGCCCTGTTCGAGCTCGAGGTGCCCGAGATCGCCGACGGCCTGGTGGAGATCCAGAACGTGGCGCGCGAGCCCGGGTACCGCTCGAAGATCGCCGTGATCTCCCACACCTCCGGGGTCGACCCAGTCGGCGCCTGCGTCGGACCGCGCGGCTCGCGCGTGCGAATGGTCGTGTCCGAGCTGCGCGGCGAGAAGATCGACATCATCCCCCACAACGACGAGCCGGCGCGGTTCGTCGCCAAGGCGCTCTCGCCCGCGCGCGTGCGCGAGGTGCTCGTAGACGACGACGGTCGCCAAGCCACCGTGATCGTGCCCGATGACCAGCTCTCGCTGGCGATCGGCAAGGACGGGCTGAACGCTCGGTTGGCCGCGCGGCTCACGGGGTGGCGGGTGGACATCCGCTCCGAGACCGAGTTCGCGGCCGAGGAGGCGGAGATGGGCTTGGAGGAGGAGGAGGTCGCCGGCCGCTGCGCGGCGATCCTCGCCAACGGCAAGCGGTGCCCCAACGCCTCGCTGCCAAGCTCTCGATACTGCGGCCTGTCCGCCCACCAGGAGCTCGAGCACCAGGAGGGCGACAACCTCGGTCCCGACCCCGCCGATGGCGACGCGCAGTCCGCGCCGGCCGAAGAGGTGCCAGTCGCCGACGGTCCACCGATTGCCGCCGGCGCCACCGGCGACGAGGCGGACGCGGGCTCGCCAGAGGAACCGGCGTAGAGCCCCGCCGCCGCTGCGTCGCGTGCGGGCAGAGCCTCCCTCGAGAGGTGCTGTCGCGCTTCGTACGCGAGCCGAGTGGCAGGCTGGTGGCCGATCCCGACGGCCTGGCCCACGGCAGGGGCGCCTACCTCTGTAACGCCTCGGGCTGCCAGAAACGGGCCGGGGACGGCGCTCCGTTCGCCCGCTCATTTCGCGCCCCCGTGCTGGTTGATACCGACGATCTAGACTGAGAATCCGAAAATGGCCAAGAAGAGAGTTCACGAGATAGCGAAGGAGCGGGGGATCTCCAGCAAGGAGGTCATCGTCGTCCTGCAGTCCGCGGGCCTCGACGTGAAGGCCGCGGCCTCGAGCGTGGACGAGAACGACATCGCGCGCGCCTTCAACCCAAGTGCCCAGGAGGCCAGCAGCCCCACTGAGGCACCGGCGTCCAACGGCGCGGGCGCCGCGCCCACCGCCAACGACAGCCCCCAGCCTCCTGCGCGCTCCGGCGAGCAGGCCCCAGCCTCCGGAGGCGGAGGCGGAGGTGGAGGGCGCCGGCGCCGCGTGGTGATCGACTCCCAGGCATCGCGCCGGGCACCCGGACCGCCGCCCCAGCAGCAGACCCCCCCGCGGCGCCGAGGCCGCAGACGGCGCACGCCGTGGGTGGAGCCTGACCTGACCGCCCAGCCCGAGAAGCCGCCCGAGATCCAGATCACCGACATCCAGTCGGGCGCCACGGTCAAGGAGGTGGCCGAATCCCTCGGCCTCTCCGCGGGTGAGGTGATCAAGAAGCTGATGGAGCTCGGCGAGATGGCCACGCTCACCCAGACGCTGTCCGACGAGGCGATCGAGGTGCTGGCCGACGGCTTCGAGCGCAAGGTCGACATCCAGCACGCCGCCGACGAGGTGGCCGACGAGCCCGCATTCGAGGATGCCGATGCCGACCTTGCGTCGCGCCCGCCGGTCGTGGCGGTGATGGGCCATGTCGACCACGGCAAGACCTCCCTGCTCGACGCGGTGCGCAAGACCGAGGTGGCCGCGGGCGAGGCCGGTGGGATCACCCAGCACATCGGCGCCTACCAGGTCCACCACGGCGACGGCACCATCACCTTCCTCGACACCCCGGGCCACGAGGCGTTCACGGCCATGCGCGCCCGCGGCGGCCAGGTGGCCGACATCGCCGTGGTCGTGGTGGCGGCCGACGACGGCGTGATGCCCCAGACCGTCGAGGCGATCGATCACGCCAAGGCGGCCGAGGTCCCGATCGTGGTGGCGGTCAACAAGATCGACGTCGAGGGCGCGGACCCCAACCGCGTCCGCGGCGAGCTGGCCCAGCAGGGCCTCACGCCGGCGGACTGGGGTGGAGACACCGAGTTTTGCGACGTCTCCGCGAAGACGCTCGAGAACGTGGACGGCCTGCTCGACACCGTCGTCACGCTGGCCGACATCCAGGAGCTGCGCGCCAACCCCGCGGCCGACGCCTCGGGCACGGTCATCGAGTCGCGCCTGGACCCGGGCCGCGGTCCGGTGGTCAGCCTGCTGATCGGACGGGGCACGCTCGAGGTCGGCGACGCGCTGGTGGCCGGAGCCCACCCCGGCCGCGCCCGCGCGATGCACGACTACCGCGGCGAGACTGTCAAGCAGGCGACCCCGGGCACGCCCGTCGAGGTGCTCGGCTTCGACGGCGTTCCCGAGGCCGGCGAGCACTTCCGCGTGGTCTCCGACGAGCGCGAGGCGCGCCGCCTGGCGAGCGAGCGCGCCAACCGGCTCAAGACCGAGGCGCTCGCGCGCCGCGCCGGCGTGCGGGTGTCCTTCGAGGATGTGATGGCGCGCGTCCAGAAGGGCGAGGCCGCCGAGCTGAACCTCGTCGTGAAGGCCGACGTGGCCGGCTCGCTGGAGGCGCTGGCAGACGAGATCGCCAAGCTCCCGCACGAGCAGGTCAACGTGAACCTGATCCACGACGCCGTCGGCGGGATCAACGAGTCCGACGTGATGCTGGCGTCCGCGTCGGCGGCGATCGTGATCGGCTTCAACGTGCGCCCGGTCGGCGAGGCCCGCCAGGTGGCGGGCCGCGAGGGGGTCGAGATCCGCACCTACTCGGTGATCTACAAGGTGATCGAGGAGCTGCGGTCCGCCATGGAGGGCCTGCTCACCCCCGAGGACGTCGAGAGCGCCGTCGGCAACGTGGAGGTGCGCGAGATCTTCAAGGCGTCGAAGGTGGGCACGATCGCCGGCTCCATGGTCACCGATGGCACGGTCACCCGCGGCGCGAAGGTGCGGCTGGTGCGCGACGGCACGATCGTCTACGACGGGCGGATCGGCTCGCTGCGGCGCTTCAAGGACGACGTGCGCGAGGTCACGTCGGGCATGGAGTGCGGCATCGTGTTGGAGAACTTCCCCGACGTGAAGCAGGGGGACGTGCTCGAGATCTACGAGACGCGGCAGGTCGAGCGGGCCCTGAGCTGAGGGCGGGGGCCCGATGGCCTTCATCAGCCTGCTCACGCTTGATCTGCACCTGCCGGCAAACGCCGACCTCAAGGGCAAGCGCAAGGAGGTCAAGTCGCTCACCGAGCACCTGCGCGGGCGTTTCGGAGCAGCGGTGGCCGAGACCGACCACCACGACCTGTGGCAGCGCGCGACGCTCACGGTTGCGCTCGTGGGCCGCGAGCACGGCCCGCTCGAGGAGACCGTAGATGCCCTCCAGCGCCACGTGGAGTCGCGTTTTGGCGACTTGGTCTCCTGGCGGCGTCAGGTCTTCTCCACGACCGACCTCTCGGAGCACTAGAGTGGCCACGGACCGCATGCGGCGCGTCAACGAGGCCCTGAGGGAGGTGCTCTCGTCGCGAATCGCATCCGATCTGAAGGACCCGCGCATAGGATTCGTGACAGTGACCGCCGTCGAGACAGCACCCGATCTGAGCCACGCGCGCGTCTACGTGAGCGTGCTCGGAAGCGCTCCGGAGCGCGAGGCCTCGCTGGCCGGGCTGCACTCGGCGCGGGGACACCTCCAGGCCGCGATCGCCCGCGAGGTGAGGATGAAGCGCACGCCTACGCTCGAGTTCTCGGTGGACGAGAGCATCGACCGCGGCTTTCGCATCGCCGAGCTGCTCGACGATCCTCCCGACGGTGGCGGTGGGCAGTGAAGGTGGAGACCGTCCTGGAAGAGGTGATCGGCGAAATCCGCCAGGCGGACCGTTTCCTGCTCACCACCCACGAGAACCCGGACGGCGATGCGCTCGGCTCGCTGCTGGGGATGCACTGGCTGCTCGAGTCACTCGGCAAGGACTCGGCGATGTACATGTCGCCGGACGAGTTCCCGCTCTCGCACGAGTACCGCCACATGACCTTCGAGGGGCTGCTCGGAGCCCCGCCCGACGACGTCGACGAGCGCACGGTGATCTTTCTCGACTGCGGCAACATCGACCGGATGCCGGTCGACTTCCTCCAGCGCTCAGGCGTGCACATCCTCAACATCGACCACCACCACGACAACACCTGCTTCGGCACCGTGAACCTCGTGGTGCCACAGGCCTCCTGCACCGCCGAGATCGTCTACGACCTCGCGCATGAGCTCGGGGCTGAGATCACCCCGCGGGTCGCAGACGCGCTGTACGTCGGGCTCGTGACCGACACGGGGCGGTTCATGTACGAGAACACCACCGCGGCCGCGCACCGGATGGCCGCGGGCCTGATCGAGGCCGGCGTCGATACCCACGCCATCTACCGACGGCTGTTCGAGGACCTGCCCTTCCGGCGCCTCGAGCTGCTCACCCGCGCCCTCCAGGGCGTCGCGCGCTATGACGAGGGCACGATCACGATGGCGATGCTCGCCCGCGCCGACTACGAGCAGGCGGGCGCGCTCGAGACCGACTCCGAGGGCGTGATCGACCACCTACGCGCGGTCGCCGGGACGAAGGTCGCCATCCTGGTGCGCGAGCTGCTCGCAGACGAGCGTCGCGGGCGACGCAAGGTCAGCCTGCGCGCCACCAACGGGCAGGTCGACGTATCGGTGATCGCCCGCACCTTCGGCGGCGGGGGCCACCGCCAAGCGGCCGGCTTCACCACCGAGCTCGCGCCCGACGAGCTGGTTGGCGCGCTGCGCGAGCAGGTCGCCATGCAGTTGCCCGCCGCCTGACTCGGTCGGCTTGCGCCCCGGCGTCATCCTGTTCGACAAGCCTGCCGGGGTCACATCCCACGACGTGGTGGCGCGGGTGCGCCGGTCGCTGCCGCGCGGAACGAAGGTGGGCCACGCCGGCACGCTGGATCCCTTCGCCACCGGGCTGCTGCTCGTGCTCGTCGGGCGCGCGACCCGCGTCCAGCGCTACCTGCTGGACCTACCGAAGACGTACCGGGTCGTGGCCCGCCTGGGCTGGCGCTCGGACACTGGCGACCGCGATGGGCGGTTGGAGCACACGGGCCGCGTGCCTGGCGACCCGCTGATCCACACGGGGCGGCTGATGCAACGTCCACCGGCGTACTCGGCGGTGAAGGTCGGCGGCGAGGCCCTGTACAAGAAGGCCCGCCGCGGCGAGGCGGTCGAGGGTCAGCCGCGACCGGTCACGGTGCACGGCGCGCGGCGTCTGTGGCTCGACGGCGACAGGGCGGGATTCGAGATCGAGTGCTCTTCGGGCACCTACGTGCGCCAGCTCGTTGCCGATCTGGGCGACGCCTACTGCGAGGCGTTGGAACGCACAGCGGTGGGCGCCTTTCGCCTCGCCGACGCGAATCCCGAGACGGTGGTGGGGGTGGCCGACGCGCTCGGCTTTCTCCCCGAGCGATCGCTCAGCGCGGCGGAGGCGGCGCAGGTTGCCCACGGAGTGAGGGTGCCCGCGGCCGGCGCCCCGCCCGGGCAGACGCTGCGCCTCGTCCACGAAGGCGAGCTGGTGGCGCTGGCCGAGCCGCGGGGCTCGGAGCTCGCCCCCGTCGTAGTGTTCGCCGGATGAAGGTCACGAGGCTGCCCGACCTGCCCCCTGCGCCCGCGCGCGACGCTCTTCCTCGGCGCGTGGCCATCGGCACCTTCGACGGTGTGCACGTCGGCCACCGCGAGGTCATCCGTGGCAACGACACGGTGCTCACATTCGACCCCCACCCGCTCGCGGTGATCAGTCCCGACGCGCGGCCCAAGCTGCTGATGCCGCACTCGATCAAGCAGGACGTGATCGCCGGCCTGGGCGTGGACGAGCTCGTGGTGATCGGCTTCGATCGCGAGTTCGCCGACCGCAGTGCGGAGGACTTCGTGGAGGAGGTGCTGATCGGCCAGCTGCGCGCCGAGAGCGTGTCGGTGGGGGAGAACTTCCGCTTCGGAAAAGGCGCCCGCGGGACGCCCGAGTTCCTCTGCGGCTACGACGAGTTCGAGACCCGCGTGGTGCCGCTCGTCGGCGTGGAGGGCGAGACGGTCTCCTCGAGTCAGATCCGCGGCCTGATCGCCGCAGGCGAGGTGGACCAGGCGGCGCGCTTCTTGGGCGGGCCATACCTGCTCGAGGGCGAGGTCGTCCACGGCGACAAGCGCGGGCGCGACCTCGGGATGCCGACCGCGAACATCGTGCCGGATCCTCAGCTCGTCGCACCCGGCCACGGCGTCTATGCCGGCTGGGTACAGGTGAACCCCGTCCCTGCGGAGCCGGTCGAGCCGGCTGCCTGGCCATACCGCGCGGCGGTCAACGTGGGGGTGAGGCCGACCTTCGAGACCGGCCGGGGGCTGCTGATCGAGCCCTACCTGATCGGCTTCGGGGGCGACCTTTACGGGCAGACCCTTCGGATCGCGTTCCTGGAGCGGATGCGCGGCGAGCAGCGCTTCGAGTCCGCGGAGGCCCTGGTCGATCAGATGCGCGCCGACGTGCGCCGCGCGGAGGAGGTCTGCGCGGCGGCGGGGCCGGCTACGCGGGCCTGAGCGGCGCCGACCGCCCCCGCCAGGGCTTCGACACCGCGTACATTTCTCACATGGCCACGATCGCGAACGCGCGGCTTTCGTCCGAGGAGAGGCGCACGGTGGATCGCCTGGTCGCGCTGCTCGAGGCAGAGCTCGAACTGCGCTCGGTATGGCTGATCGAGCCCTGCCGGGCTCCCAGCGACTGCTACCGTCTTGCGCCGCATGACCCTGACC
>JBBSLY010000012.1:0-12708 GCA_038233455.1 Solirubrobacterales bacterium
AGACGGCGCTCGTGGCCGGGGACGGCTTCTCCAAGCTGCTGGCCAGCGGCCTCACGGCGGTCTTTTCGCTACAGGTGTTCGTGATCGTCGGGGGCGTGACCAAGGTGATCCCGCTTACGGGCGTCACCCTGCCCTTCGTCTCCTACGGCGGCAGCTCGATCGTCGCCAACATGGTGCTCCTGGCCCTGCTCGCGATCGTGTCCGACCACGCGCGCAAGGATCGTGGCCGGCTCGAGCAGGGTGGGTTGATATGAGAGGCCCGCGCCGATGAACCGCCAGATCGTGCAGCTCTTCGGCCTGGTGGCGCTGCTGTTCGCGACGCTCGTGGCGTTCACCTCTCGGTGGACCGTGTTCGAGGCCGAGGCCCTCAAGGACCAGACGCTCAACCGGCGCTCGCTGATCGAGGCCCAGCAGGTGCCGCGCGGCCTGATCAGGGCGGCCGACGGTACGGTGCTCGCCCGTAGCGTTCCGCGAGGCAAAGGCCAGGCGCGGCTGTTCGAGCGCACCTACCCGGAGGGCAATCTTTACTCGCACGCCGTCGGCTACTCGTTCATAAACCGCGGCAGCGCAGGCCTCGAGCGGTTTCGCAACGACGAGCTGATCGGTGAGGAGGACGAGTTCAGCTCGATCTTCTCCGAGCTCACGTCCGAGCAGCCGGAGGGCAGCGACGTGACGACCACCCTCGACCCGCAGGCTCAGAGCACGGCCCGCGACGCGCTCGCCGGCCGCCAGGGCGCAATCGTCGCCCTCGAGCCCTCGACCGGCCGCGTGCGGGCGATGGTGTCCTCGCCGGACTTCGACCCCAATGTGGTGCCGACGGACGAGTTCAGCCGCCTCAACGCCGACGAGGAGGCCCGGCCCGTGGTCAACCGCGCGGTGCAGGCCAACTATCAGCCGGGGTCGACCTTCAAGGTCGTCACGGCGGCAGCCGCGCTCGACAGCGGCAAGTTCACCCCCGACTCGATCGTCGACGGCAGCTCGGGGATCGACATCAGCGGCGTGCCCCTGGCCAACTTCGGCGGCCAGGACTTCGGCTCGATCACACTCACCGATGCGCTCACCAACTCGGTGAACACCGTGTGGGCGCAGGTGGGCGAGCAGATCGGCCGAAAGACGCTCGTCGAGTACATGACCCGCTTTGGCTTCAACGCCGACCCCCCGATCGACCTCCCCGAGGATCAGATGAACGCGAGCGGCGTGCGAAACGCGGACGGAGAGTTGCTCGACGGCGATGACGGCTTCGACGTGGGGCGCGTCGCGATCGGTCAGGGAGGAGCTGAGGGCCAGATCCAGGTCACCCCGCTGCAGATGGCGATGGTGGCGGCCGCCGTCGCCAACGGCGGCAAGCTGATGCAGCCCCAGTTGACCGAGAAGGTGGTGGCGCCCGACGGCCGCAAGCAGCTGAGCTTCAAGCCCGAGGAGCAGGCCCAGGTGATGTCGAAGGAGGCGGCGGGCCAGCTCGCGCAGATGATGAGCAGGGTGGTCGAGGAGGGGACCGGCACCGCGGCGGCGCTCTCCGGCGTCCCGGTCGCGGGCAAGACCGGCACGGCCGAGGTCGCGGGCGCGCAACTCAACCAGCTCTGGTTCATCGGCTTCGCGCCCGTGGAGGACCCCCAGGTGGCGGTCGCGGTGACACTTGAGGACCAGCCGCTCGGCACCCAGGGCGGACAGGTTGCCGCACCGCTCGCGGCCAGCGTGATGGAGACGCTGCTGCGATGACCGAGGTCGCGGAGAACACCACGGTCGACGGCCGCTACAAGATCCTGAACCGGATCGGGTCGGGCGGGATGGGCGACGTCTACCTGGCGGAGGACGGCCATCTCGGGCGTGAGGTCGCGCTCAAGGTGCTGCACCGGCGCTTCGCGCAGGATGCGGAGTTCGTGGAGCGCTTCCGCCGCGAGGCCCGGGCCGCGGCCGGTCTTCAACACCCCAACGTCGTGGGCGTCTACGACCGCGGCGACCACGAGGGCACCTACTACATCGCGATGGAGTACCTGCGCGGACGCACCCTCAAGGACATCGTGACCCGCGAGGCCCCGCTCGATCAGATGCGCGTGATCGACCTGGGGGTCAGCATCCTCGGAGCCGCCGCGTTCGCCCACCAGGGCGGCGTGATCCACCGCGACTTCAAGCCCCACAACGTGATCGTCGACGCCGAGGGCGTCCCCAAGGTCACCGACTTCGGGATCGCGCGCGCCGGAACCTCGGAGATGACCGAGACGGGATCGATCATGGGCACCGCGCAGTACCTGTCGCCCGAGCAGGCACAGGGCCACACGGTCACCGAGAGCTCCGACATCTACTCGATCGGGGTGATGCTCTACGAGATGCTCACGGGCCGGCTGCCCTTCACCGGGGACAGCGCGGTGTCGATCGCGCTCAAGCACACCGCCGAGCCGCCTCCCGCGATGTCCGGGGCGGGCGCAGCGATCGAGCCGAACCTGGAGGCGGTCGTGATGGGGGCGCTCGCCAAGGATCCGGAGGCACGGTGGGCGAGCGCCGACGACTTCGCCGCGGCGCTGGAGGCATGCCGTCCTCACGTCGAGGCGCTTGCCCAGGGGGGCGAGGTCTCCGGCGAGACGGCGGCCTTCGCGGCGGTGCCCGGGGCCGCCGCGGTCGTGGCAGCCGAGGATCCGATGGTCGAGGAAGAGCGCCGCAACCGGTGGCTGATCCCGGCGCTGGCGCTTGGCCTCGTGGCACTGATTGGATTGATGGCCTTTGCCTTCAGCCGCCCGGAGGAGGCGAAGGTGCCGGGCGTGGTGGGCCAGCAGCTCTCAGACGCTCGCGACCGGCTCGACCGGGCCGGCTTCGAGGAGGTCGAGGTGGAGCGCGAACGCAGCCTCGCGCCCGTGGACGAGGTGTTGCGCCAGAACCCCGACCCGGGCGAGCAGGCCCCACAGGACGAGGCGGTCGAGCTGGTGGTCTCCGGCGGGCCGGGGAAAGTGCGCGTGCCCGACGTGTCAAACCAACCCGAGGAGCGCGCACTGAAGAACCTGGAAAAGGCCGGTCTGAAGGTCGACACCGACCCGGCGGCCTCGGAATCGGTCAAGGAGGGCTTTGCGATCAGGACGTCTCCCGGGGCGTCCGTGGAGGTCGATCGCGGCAGTCGCGTGCGGCTCTTCGTCAGCTCGGGACCCGAGCAGATCACGGTCCCGGACGTGGTCGGGCTTAGCCGCGAGGCGGCCGAGACCAAGATCAACAACGCGGGGCTCGACGTGCGCGTCGAAAAGCAGGAGTCCTCGGAGAGCGAGAACGAGGTGATCGCGCAGTCGCCGGGCTCCGGTGAGTCGGTCCAGCGCGGCGACGATGTGACCATCACCGTGGCCGTCGCTCCGGATCAGGTGACGGTGCCCGACCTCAGCGGCGTTCGTCGCTCGGAGGCGCTGCGAACCCTGCGTGCCATGGGGCTGAGGGGATCGGTCAGCGAGCGCTCGACGGACTCAGCGGACGAGGACGGGGTGGTGCTCAGGCAGGCGCCGGGCAACGGCGCGGAGGTCGATGCCGGCAGTGTGGTGGCGCTGGTGGTGGGTCGCTTTGACGAGCCCTCACCGCCAGGGCCCGCGCCGAGCGAGCCGCCCGCGAGCGGCCCGAGCGATCCTGCCGCACCGTGAGGGTCGCCGTGCTCGGGGGCGGGCGCTCGGGAGAGCACGAGGTCTCCCTGGCCTCCGCGGCATCGGTCCGAGCCGGCATCGAGCAGGCCGGCCACACCGCGCTGGAGGTCGAGATCTCGCGTGAAGGGCACTGGACCGCGGGCGGGTCGCCGGTATCGCTGGACCCGGGCCGCGGGCTGCTGGACTGTGATGTCGCCTTCCCCGCCCTGCACGGGCCGTACGGAGAGGATGGGACGGTGCAGGGGCTGCTCGAGGCCCTCGACGTCCCTTACGTCGGAGCGGGGGTGCTCGCCTCCGCGCTGTGCATGGACAAGGTGCTCTTCAAGGACGTGATGGGCGCGGCCGGGGTCGAGCAGGTGCGTTACGCCGCCCTGCACGAGGGCGACGACACCTCCGCCGTGGCGGCGTTGGGCATGCCTGTCTTCGTGAAGCCCGCGCGGCTCGGATCGTCGGTCGGCATCTCCAAGGTGTCGACTCGGGAGGAGCTGCCTGCCGCTCTCGAGGCCGCCTTCGCTCACGATCCGCTCGTGATCGTCGAGGCCATGTCGGAGGGCATGGAGGTGGAGTGCTCGGTGGTGGGCGGGCTCGACGCGGAGGCTTCGCCACCGGGCGAGATCGTCTACGACGGCGACTGGTACGACTACGAGACCAAGTACGAGCAGGGGGGAATGGAGCTGATCGTGCCTGCGCGCCTGCCGGGTGGCGTGCAGGAGAGGGTGCGCGCATTGGCGGTCGACGTGTTTCGAGGGGTCGGCTGCAGCGGCATGGCGCGCTGCGACTTCTTCGTGGAGGACCCGGAGGGCGATGCCCGGGTGGTGGTCAACGAGCTGAACACGATCCCGGGGTTCACCGAGACCAGCGTCTACGCGCGCCTGTTCGAGCACGGCGGCCTGCCCTACACCCAACTCTTGGACCGCCTGCTGACGATCGCCCTGGAACGCCACGAGCGCGAGACGCGCTACCGCTGAGGTCTATCTCAGCAGCGTGATCTCCTGGATCTCCGCCTTGTCGTTGTCTCCCAGGTCGGTGATCCAGAGCAGGTAGTAGCGGTACCGCTGCCGGCCGCGGTCCAGGCCTATCCGCTGCGTCTCGGAGACCTTCGTGTCGCGGCTGACCTTCTCCCACCCGGAGATGTCCTCTGGGACCTTCTCCGCGGCGGAGACGGACGCGGTGACTCCGGGCGTGGGGGTGGTCAGGTCGAAGCGCCGAGCGTGGACGTCCGAGCCGGCGTCGACGTAGATGCCCACCCCGTCCTTCGCGTAGCTCTCGGGAAAGTCGCTCGCGTAGGTCTCGGTGTCCCAGTTGGTGGTCCGGTTGCCGTCGATGGCGTTCTGGGTGGCCTCCGGGGACTCGACCTGGTCTGAGCTCTGCGGGTCGTAGTCGTCGGCGGCGTCGCCCGCCAGGGAGATCGCCGTCAGCCCGCTCGCTGCACCGGCGCCCGGCGTGCCGGCGCCCTTCTCGGTGCGTCCGGCCAGGTAGTACACCGCACCTCCGGCCACCACCACCAGCGCGAGCACGGTGACCAGCCAGCGACGCGGGTTGCGCAGGCGCGCCGGCACGAAATCGGCCGTGTCGTCGGGGAGGCCCCGCAGGACGGTCGCGGCCTCGCCGCGGGACTCGCCGGAGCGCGCCACCTCGATCGCCAGGACCTCCTCGAGGTGGTGGGCCATGTCGTCCGCGGTGGCGTAGCGGTTCGCCGTCTCCTTCGCGGTAGCGTGCTCGAGCACCGCCGCGAGCGATGCGGACACCTCGGGGCGGCGGCGCTGCACGTCGGGCATCGGTTCGCGCACGTGCTTCATGGCCACCGCCACCTGGCTCTCGGCCTTGAACGGCACCTCGCCCGTGAGCATCTCGTAGAGCACGACCCCGAGCGAATAGACGTCTGACTGCTCGGTGACCTCCTTTCCGAGCGCCTGCTCGGGGGCGACATAGTCGGTGGTGCCGAGCACGCGTCCGGTGGCGGTCAGCCCGTGCGCCTCGAGCGACCGAGCGATGCCGAAGTCGGTGACCTTGCCGCGCCCGTCCATGTCGATCAGCACGTTCTGAGGCTTGACGTCGCGGTGCACCAGCAGTTCGGCGTGCGCGCACGACAGTGCCCGCGCGATCTCGATTGCGTAGGCCACGGCCTCGTCCACCGGCAGGCGCCCGAGCCGCTTGATCCGATCCTTCAGCGTCTCGCCCTCCACGTACTCGAGCACGATGTACGGCGTGCCGTCGTCCTCGCCGAAGTCGATCACCGTGACCACGTGGGGATGCGACAGCCGCGCGACTGCGCGCGCCTCGCGCCTGAAGCGCTCGAGCTGGTCGGCATCCTGGGAGATGTCGCTGTGCATCAACTTGATCGCCACCCAGCGCTCGAGGGTGGGATCGAAGGCGCGGTAGACCGTGGACATGCCCCCGGAGCCGATCCTCTCCTCGAGCCGGAAGCGGTCATTGAGCGAAACGCCGATCATCTGCCTACGTATTGTGGGGCTTTGCGTGGCCATTCGCGTCCGTTGGGTGTTTCGGCGCCGACCCCGGTGGCACCTTCGCGGCGTCGCTAGCCAGAGATCGCGGTAAACCCGGCGTCTCTGCGCCCCTGAAGTCCCTCTCGCGCCAACTCCACGACGCCTGCCCGGTCGGTCGTCGAGCCGATCACGGCCGGTCCCGGATGGCGTGCCGAGAGCTGCTCCACCGCCTCACCGGCCGACTCCGGGGCCACGACGCAACAGAAGCCACAGCCCATGTTGAACACCTCGTAGAGCTCCTCGGGTCCCGCGCCCGACCGGGAGGCGATCAGGTCGAGGATCGATGGCACGGGCAGCGGAGCATCGATCGCGTACCCGACGTGGGTACCGAGCCGCAGCAGGTTGAGCAGCCCTTCGCCGGTGATGTGGGCAAGGCCGCGCACCTCGATCTCCGAGGTGAGCAGCTCGCGCACGGCACGCACGTAGATCACGGTTGGCTCCAACAGCGCCTCGCCCACCGTCGCGCCACCGAGCTCGGGCGGTCGCTCGGATAGGTCGGTCAGGGCTCGGCGCGCGAGGGTGTAGCCGTTGGAGTGAACGCCGCTGGAGGGCAGCCCGATGATCGCGTCGCCCGGCTCGATCGAATGGCCGGTGATGGTGGAGTCGAGCCCGACCAGCCCGACGCACATCCCCACCAGATCAATCCCGTGTGGCGAGGGGTGGCCGCGAATCAGCTCCGGCACCACGGCCAGCTCGCCGCCCGGGATCTCGACGCCCGCTTCCTCGGCGCCGGCCTTCAGGCCTCGGCCGATCTCGGCCAGCAGCTCCGGCCGCGCCTCCTCCACCGCGATGTAGTCGAGCACGGCAATCGGATCCGCGCCCACACAGATCACGTCGTTGACGTTCATGGCGATGCAGTCGATGCCGACCGTGTCGAAGCGCTCCAGCTCCTCGGCCACGATCAGCTTGGTGCCCACGCCGTCGGTCGAAAGTGCCAACCCGAGGCCCGGGCCCAGCCGCATGACGTTGGCGTAGTGCCCCGAGTCGAGCAGCGTGCGTTGCTCGCGCCCGGTGTCGATCGTCCTCAGGACATCTACGAGCGCCGCGACGCCGCTTCCTGCCTGCCCGGTGTCCACGCCGGCGCGCGCGTAGGCAGAGTCACCGCTCACGGGAGCCATTCAACCGCAACCGGCGGTCATGGCCGGCATCCGCGGTCAGGTGGTGCGCCGAACGGCCAACAGCACCACGTCGTCACTCAGGCCCCCAGACCAGCCCAGGGCGTCCTGGTGGATGAGGCGCACGAGCTCCGACACGTCTTCGGTGCGAGAGGCGGCGTCTCGAACGATTTCCCCGAGGCGGTCGTAGCCGAGCAGCTCGCCGTCACGGCGGGCCTCCACGAGGCCGTCGGTGAAGATGAGGAGCAGATCGCCGGGGCCCAGCTCCAGCTCGTGGTTCTCGTACTCCGGGGAGGGGTAGATGCCGAGCGGCAGCCCAGCGCCACCGGCTTCGCGGAGGTCGCCGCCGGCACGCAGCACCAGCGGTCGCAGGTGGCCCGCGTTGGCGTAGCGCAGCCGCCCCCGGCGGTCGAGGACGCCCAACGCGGCCGTCACGAACGTGTCCCCGGGCAGACGGCCGGACAGCATCGTGCCGGCCTGAGCCAGCGTCTGGGCCGGGTCGGTGCTGTCCCAGCTGCGCGCCTCGATGAAGAAGCGCGCCATCGAGCTCAGCGCCGCGGTGGCCACGCCCTTTCCCGCTACGTCGCCCACCAGCACGGCGACCTCGCCTCCCGGCAGCTGCCACGCCCCGAACAGATCGCCCCCGGCGACCTGCCTTTCGGCGGGCTCGTACAGGAAGCCCGTGTCGAAGCCGGGCACCGCCGGTGGTGAGGCGGGCACGAACCCCCTGGTGAGCGCATCCGCCAGGCGCCTCTCCCGCGCGAAGTCGAGGGCGTTCGCCATCGCGGCTGCGGACATCCGGGCCACCGCCTCGATCAACTCGACCTCGCGCGACTGGAATGCATCGGACTCGATGCGCACGACTGACAGCACCCCGAACAGACGTCTCCCGATCTGGATCGGCACGTGGACGGCCGCCGGCGCGCTCGCTGCCACGGTCGTCTGCTGCGAGCGAACCACTTCGGCCACCACTGCCGGATCGATCACGGTCTCCCCGCGTGCCGGCTGGTCGCCGGTGCTCGCGGTCGTGGACAGCCGACTCGATCGTTCCCCGACTCGGGTCAGCGCGGCGTGGTCGGCTTCGACCACTCGCAGTGAGTGCTCGACGGCTTGGATCTCGACGTCGCGAATCTCGAGCGACCCGGCCGTGCCTTCGGCTGCGCGCTTCAGCAGGAGCTCCTCCCGGGTGCGACCCGCTTCGGCGGCCAGCATGTTCGAGCGGTTCTGAGCGAGGGCGCCCAGATCGGCCAGCACGCCGACCGTGTCGAGGTCGCCGATCCCGAAGGCGCTCTCCGCCTCGGCGGCCGCCACGAGCAGCACCCCCATCGCCTGCCCCATATACGTGCGCACCGGGCAGCCGATCACCGATGCCTGGCTCAGGGTCGCCCACGCTTCGCGACCGTCCGCCGGCCCGAGCTGCGCCTCGATCCGTTCCCTGAGCGCGGGTGCCGACTCCCACGCTTCGACCACAGGCAGGAAGAGCGGCCCGACGTGGCGGAGCGCCGCTTCCACCAGTCCCGGGCGACCGGGGTCGTACCTCCGATCGATCGCCGCCTCGAGCGCCACGCGAAGCGTCGGAGTGGAGAACCAGGCCGCAGCCGGCTCGATCGCCTCGGTGTCGGGATCGACGACGAGGAAGACGGCCGCGTCCACACGTGGGTGGTCACGCAGGTGGTCGATGAGGACGCCGAGAGGGTCGCCGGGCGCCGGCTCGCTGGTCTCGGCGCGCGCCGGGTCGGCGCCGCGGTGGGGCGCTCCCGCGGTTTCGGTGATGTGGCTCATGGGACTCGACCCCACCGTAGGTGCGATGGCTCGATGTCGCCACCCTCACCGCCCTTGCGCGCTGAGCTAGGCCGTTTCGGCGGCCGGATCCCCGGGGGGGGCGCCACGGCGCCTGCGAAGCAAGAGGTACACCAGCCCGGCCACGATCATTGCGGCCACCGCGTAGTCGACGTAGTGGAGGGAGTCCTTCCACGTCTCCCACCGCTCGCCGGCCTGCTGTCCGATGAACGTCAGCAGCAGCACCCAGGGGATGCAGCCGGCAAGGGTGAGCGCGCTGAAGCGCCAGAACGGCATACGCGCCACTCCTGCGGGGAGCGAGATGAACGTGCGGATGATCGGGAGCATGCGGGTGAAGAACACCGTTGCGTCGCCGTGGCGCTCGAACCAGCTGTCGGCCCACCGCAGGTAGCTCGGCTTGATGTGCAGCTTCTTGCCGTGCTTCTCCAAGATGTCGACACGGCCGTACCAGCCGATGGCGTAGGCGATCCAGGAGCCCACGAGGTTGGCCACAGACCCCACGGCCACCGCCGCGAACAGCGAGTACTCGCCGTCGGAGACGTTGAAGCCGGCGAACAGCATCGTCGCCTCGCTCGGGACCGGGATACACGCCGACTCGAGGGTCATCAAGACGAAGATCCCGAGCAGCCCGAGCTCCGCGACCACGTCGGTGGCCACCTCCACGATCGGGTCGGTGATGGACGCCAGGTAGACCACGAGCAGCGGGGTAGGCTAGCGAGGCGTCATGGCCGTCTCTCTCTTTGCCACGAGCCTCGATGCGCACAGGCCGCGCCTCGCCGAAGCGCTTCAGGGAGTACTCGAGGGCGGGCGCTACATCCTCGGCCCGGAGGTGGCGGCATTCGAGAAGGAGTTCGCCTCCTATCTCGGGGTGCGCCACTGCGTGGGGGTCGCAAATGGCACCGACGCGATCACGATCGCGCTGCGCGCGCTGGGTGTGGCTCAGGGCGATGAGGTGATCTGCCCGTCGTTCACCTTCTACGCCACCGTCGAGGGCGTGATCAACGCCGGCGCGACCCCCGTCTACTGCGACATCGACCCGCATACGTTCTGTATCACCCCGGAAACCGTGCAGGCCGTGATGACCGCCAACACGCGGGCGCTCGTGGCGGTGAACCTGTTCGGCAACGTCGCGCCGGTGCCACAGCTGCGCGAGCTGGGCGTGCCGGTGCTGGAGGACTCCGCGCAGGCGGCGGGGGCGCGGCTGGGCCAGGGCAGGGCGGGTGCGCTCGGTGACGCCGCGACCTTCTCGTTCTTCCCATCGAAGAACCTGCCCTGCCTCGGCGACGGCGGCGCGGTCGTCTGCGACGACGACGACGTGGCCAAGCTCGCGCGGCGGCTGCGCTTCCACGGGTCCGATGACAAGCAGACCTTCGTCGACGTTGGCTACAACTCGCGCCTCGACGAGATGCAGGCGGCCGTGCTGCGCGTCCTCCTGCCCGAGCTCGACGGCTGGAACGCCGCGCGTCGCGACGCCGCCGCGGCCTACGAGCGTGCCGGCCTGGGTGACCATGTGGCCCTTCCCGAGCCCGGACCGGGCGTCGAGCACGTCTTTCACCTCTACGTCGCGCGCCACGAGCGTCCGGACGAGCTGCGTCAGGCGCTGGCGGGCCGGGGTGTGGAGGCGCGCGCCTACTACCGCGTGCCCGCCCACCGCCAGCCTGCCACCGCGGTCTACGCGGGCGGTGGGACGCACCTGCCGGGCACCGACGAGGCGGCGCGCACCCATCTGGCGCTGCCCATGGGGACCCAGCTCTCCGACGACGCGGTCCGCGAGGTGGTCGCCGCTTGCGCATCTGGGTCGACCTGACCAACAGCCCCCATGTGCTGGTCATGCGGCCGCTGATCGACGCGATGCGCGACGACGGCCACGAGGTGTCGGTCACGGCCCGCGACTTCGCGCAGACCTTGGGGCTGTGCGAACGCTTCGCGATCTCGCACACCGCCATCGGGCGCCATCGCGGGAGCCGGCTGGCGAGCAAGGGGCTCGGCCTTGCGAGTCGAGCCGCCGCGCTGGCGCGCTGGGCAAGTCCACGGCGCTTCGACCTGGCCCTGGGGCACGGCTCGAACGATGTGACGGTGGCCGCCGCGCTGCTGAGGATCCCCTCCGCCACCGCCTTCGACTACGAGTGGGCCACGGTTCAGCACAATGTCAACTGCCGCCTGGCCCGCGCGGTGGTCGTGCCGGAGGCGATCCCGCCAGAGCGCCTTCACCGCTACGGAGCGCGTGGCAAGGTGCGGGCCTACCCGGGACTGAAGGAGGAGTACTACCTGGCGGACTTCGAGCCCGACGACGCGGTCCTCGCCGACCTGGAGCTGGACGTCACGCAGCCGATCGTGGTCGTGCGCACTCCGCCCGAGGTCTCGCTCTACCACCGCTTCGAGAATCCGCTGTTCGCGCGGGTGCTCGAGCGGGTGCGTGACGCCCAGACCGTCGTGCTGCCCCGCACGCCGGATCAGCGCGACGAGATCGAGGCGCTCGGCGGCTTCACGATCCCGCAGGGGGCGGTGGATGCGCAGAGCCTGATCGCGTTTGCGGACCTCGTCATCTCCGCCGGCGGTACCATGAACCGCGAGGCGGTGGCGCTGGGCACCCCGGTGTTCACCACCTTCGAGGGCCGACCGGGGGCCGTCGACGACGCACTGATGCGAGCGGGCCGGCTGGCAAGGCTCGAGGACCCGGACCAGATCGAGATCGAGAAGCGACCGCTGCACGACATCGCCCGGATCCGCCGAGACCCGCGTGAACTGGTGAGACTTCTTCTCTCAGCGAGGCAGACTTGAGGAAACGAATGACATCGTCCGTGAGCGCCCGCCGCCTCGGGCAGGTCGGCGCCGATGCGTGCCTGGTCGCCCTGGCCTACTACCTCGCCTTCGTCCTGCGCTTCGATTCGGGCGTCCCCGAGCGCTACGCGGACCTGCTGATCGACACGGTGGCCTTCGTGGTGGTCGTCAAGGTCGCTCTGTTCGCAGCCTTCGGCCTGTACTCGAAGCTCTGGCGCTTCGTCGACCAGGCTGACTTCGAGTCGATCCTGAAGGCCGTCGTGGTGTCGAGCTTTGTGCTCATCGCTGGGCTGTTCCTCCTCTCCCTGGGCGCCAGCGATCCGCCGCGCGGAGTGATCGCGCTCGACTTCCTGCTCACCCTCGCTCTGGTCGGCGGCGCGCGCTTCCTCATGCGGGCGGTGGTGGAGCGCCCGCTGCGGGGCCCGCTCGTGCAGCGCGCCGACACCGAGGTGCTGATAGTCGGCGCCGGCAACGGCGGACAGCAGGTAGCGCTCGAGGTGCGCCGCAACCCGGAGCTGTCGAGCGCGGTGATCGGCTTCGTGGACGACGACCCGCGCAAGCGGGGCATGCTCGTGGCGGGCCACCGGGTGCACGGCACGACGGACGACCTTGCGCGCATCCTCGACGACACCAAGCCCGACGAGGTCGTGATCGCCATCCCCTCGGCGCCGGGCGCGCTGCGCCAGAAGGTGGTCACCGCCTGTCGCCGTCGAGACATCCCGGTGCGGACCCTGCCGACCGTCTTCGAGCTGCTCTCGCGCGGCCCCAACCTGCTGCGGCAGGTACGCGAGGTCAAGGTCGAGGACGTGCTCGGACGCGAGCCGGTGCGGGTCGAGATCGACCGCGTGGGCGCCTATCTGCGCGGGCGCGTAGTGCTGGTCACCGGCGCGGGAG
>JBBSLY010000013.1:0-12675 GCA_038233455.1 Solirubrobacterales bacterium
CAGATCGTCGACGACATCCTCGACGTAACAGGTGACGACGCCGACCTGGGCAAGCCCAGCGGCTCGGACGTCCGCCACGGCCGCCGCACCTACGTGAGTGAGTACGGGCTCGATCGTGCCCGTGAGCTGGCCCGTGAGTCCCACGCCGAGGCACGCGCTGCGCTGGCCGAGGCCGACGGCCCGACCGAGCACCTCGATCAGATCGCCGACTACATCCTCACTCGCCAGTCATGACCGCCAAGCTGATCCATCAGATCGACGGGCCCGCGGATCTCAAGGGCCTGGACGACGGCCAGCTCCAGCAGGTCGCGCAAGAGGTCCGCGAGCTGGTGATCGACACGATCGGCGAGATCGGCGGGCACTTCGGCGCCAACCTCGGCGCAAGCGAGATCGCGGTGGCGATCCACAGCCTGCTCGACTCCCCCCGCGACAAGGTGCTGTGGGACGTCGGCCACCAGGCATATCCGCACAAGATCCTCACCGGCCGCCGCGACCAACTAGCGACGATCCGCAAGTACGGCGGGCTGGCTCCCTTCTGCTCGGTGTTCGAGTCAGAGCACGACATCATGGGTGCCGGGCACGCGTCGACCTCGGTGTCCTACGCGGTGGGCCTCAAGGAGGCCATGCGCCAGGGCCGTGGCGAGGACGGCAAGGTCGTGGCGGTGATCGGCGACGGGGCGCTGACCGGCGGCGTGGCCTTCGAGGCGTTGCAGAACGCGGGCGGTCTCGGGTTGCCGATCGTGATCGTGGTCAACGACAACGGCATGTCGATCGCGCCCAACGTCGGGTCGCTGTCGCGGCTGTTCAACCGCATCCGGCTAGACCCCAAGCTGCACCGCCATCGTGAGGACGTCGAGCACGCCCTCACCCGGCTGCCCGCGGGCATCGGAGACCGCATCGAGCGCTACGGCCCGATCCTCAAGGAGTCGTTGAAGGCCTACTGGGCGCCCGGCCTGTTCTTCGAGGAGCTCGACCTGGCCTACATGGGTGTCGTCGACGGCCACGACGTGGGTGCCGTGCGCCACGCGATCGCCGAAGCGCTCGAGGCCGACCGGCCCGTCGTCGTGCACTGCAAGACGGTCAAGGGCAAGGGCTTCTCGCCCGCCGAGGAGGGTGGCCTTGAGGGCATGGAGAAGTGGCACGCCGCCAAGCCGGCGTCGATCGTCAACGGCGCGCCCGCCGTCGCGACGCCCAAGCCGGCGAAGGACCCCAACCCCGCCCCGGCGCAGTACACGAAGGTCTTCGGCGACGCCCTGGTGGCAGAGGCCGAGCGCGACGAGCGTGTGATCGGCATCACCGCCGCGATGAACTCGGGCACCGGCCTCGACATCCTCCAGAAGGCGATGCCCGACCGCTACTACGACGTGGGCATCGCCGAGCAGCACGCGGTCCTGTTCGCCGCGGGGCTGGCGCTGCAGGGCGCCAAGCCGGTGGCGGCGATCTACTCGACCTTCCTCCAGCGCGGATTCGACCAGATCGTGCACGACGTCTGCCTCCAGAAGCTCAACGTGGTGTTTGCGATGGACCGGGCCGGGCTGGTGGGCGACGACGGGCCGACGCACCACGGCGCGTTCGATATCTCCTGGCAGCGTTGCCTGCCCCACCTGACCCTGATGGCCCCGCGTGACGAGGCGCAGCTGGTGCACATGCTGCGCACGGCGCTCGCCTACGACGACGGCCCGGTGGCGTTGCGTTACCCGCGCGGGGCGGGGGAGGGAGTGCAGCTGCCCTCCGAGCCGGTGGAGCTCGAGATCGGGACGGGTGAGGTGCTGCGCGAGGGCGAGCGGGTGGCGTTTCTCGGCTACGGCTACGGAGTGCCGGTGGCGCTCGGCGCCGCGGATCTGCTGGCGGCCGAGCACGGGGTCGAGGCGACCGTCGCCGACGCGCGCTTCGCCAAGCCCTTGGATGGCGAGCTAATCGCGTCGCTGGTGGCCGATCACGACGTGCTCGTCTGCGTGGAGGAGAACGTGCTGGCCGGCGGCTTCGGCTCCGCGGTGGTCGAGCACCTGTCAGACCACGACCTCGCCGGCGAGGCCCGCGTCCTGCGCTTCGGGCTGCCTGACCGCTACGTGACCCACGGCAAGCCGGCACTGTTGCGCGAGGAGGTGGGCCTGACGCCCGAAGCCGTGGCGGCTCAGGTGGCCGAGGCTGTCCTGAGCCCTCGCGGCGCGCTGGCGTAGCTGCTCCCCCGGGCGCCACGCGGCTGCAGCACGCACGCCCTCGCGCCGGTGTTCGCACCCGCCGCACAGCGCCGCTGGGACGAATACTGGTCGTCTCACGACCAAGATCCGCCCCGATGGCCGGTGAGGGGGGGCGAACTTTCCGTTGGGGCGTCTTTAGGTCGTCATACGACCAAGATTCGGCCCACCGGACGTAGAACGCCAGATCGCCCGGCTCGCGCAGGAGCGCCATGCGCTGGCCCGTGGCGACCTGCTCGACCTTGGACTGAGTCCGCCGGCGATCGCAAGGCGCGTCTCCGACGGTCGCCTCGTCGCACTCCACCGCGGGGTCTATGCCATTGGCGGCGCGCCGCAGACCAGGGAGCGGCGGTGGGCCGCAGCCACTTTGGCTTGCGGCCCTGGCGCCGTGCTGAGCCACCTCTCCGCCGCCGCCCTATGGGCGCTGGCGGAAGTCGATCCCGTCGTAATCGACGTGACGCTTCCGGAGCGCACTGGACGCAAGCGTCTCGGTCTGCGGATCCACCGGCCGCGCATGCTTCCGGTCAGCCAGGCGACCTCTCACCGCCGCATCCCGGTGACCACGCCGGAGCGGACCTTGATCGATTGCGCCGAGGTCGTGGGCTCGCGGTCGCTCGAGCGGCTACTCGACGAGGCCTACTTCCTTGGGTACGCGAATCGATGCAGTCTGGGGCTCGCCATCGCGCGCCTACCCGGCCGCCCGGGGGCCGCGCGGCTGCGGCGCGTCCTGGAGCGCCACGACCCTGGCACCACCCGCACGCGCAGCACGCTCGAGGAGGCGCTGCTGGCGCTCATTCGCCGCGCCGGCCTACCGCTTCCGGCGGTCAACATTCGGCTGGGCCCGTACACGGTCGACTTTTTGTGGCCGCAGTCGCGAATCGTCGTGGAGACCGATGGCAGAGCCGCCCACGAGCGCGCCGGTGCCCGGGAGCGTGACTACGCGCGCGACGCCTGGCTCAACTCGAACGGCTACCGGCCCCTGCGGTTTACGTGGGCCCAGGTGCACAGCCGTCCCGACGAGGTGCTTGGGGCCCTGACTGCGGCGCTTAAAGAAAACGACCCACCTATTGGTGGGCCGCTTTCGAGGGAGGAGTGATGCGTATGTGATCTATGGGAGAAGCTTTGTGCTGCACGGACCAAGTTAGGGCGGTCCCCCGCGGCCGACTGTGAGGTGGATCACGCTCGCCACCGGATAGCTTCAAGTCATGTCCGAAGCAGCCAGCCTCAGACTCCCCGAGCACGAGGTCGCGATCGTCGGCGCGGGGTTCTCGGGAATCGGTGCCGCGATCATGCTCGACGAGGCCGGAATCGAGGACTACGTGGTGCTCGAGGCCGGCGACGGAGTGGGCGGCGCGTGGCACTGGAACACCTACCCCGGGGTTGGCGTGGACATTCCCTCGTTCAGCTATCAGTTCTCCTTCGCGAAGCGCGGCGATTGGTCTCGGGTGTACGCCAACGGGGCAGAGCTCAAGCGCTACGCGGATGACCTGGTCGACTCCTACGGCGTGCGCCCGCGAATCAGGTTCGGCGCGAAGGTCGTCGGGACGAGCTTCGACGAAGATTCGCACCTCTGGCGGTTGCAGATCGAGGACGGCGAGAGCCTCAGCGCGCGCTTCGTGGTCGGCGCTACCGGTGTGTTCAGCCAGCCCAAGCCCCCCGAGATCTCCGGGCTCGACCGCTTCGCTGGCCCCACGGTGCACACCGCCCGCTGGCCACACGACCTCGATCTGGCAGGCCTGCGGGTCGGCGTGATCGGCACCGGCGCCTCGGCGGTGCAGGTGATACCCGCCATCGCACCCGAAGTGGAGAGGCTGACGGTCCTCCAGCGCACCCCGATCTGGTGCCTTCCCAAGCTGGACGGACCGATCGACTCCCGCGGTCGCTGGGCCCTGGAGAACCTGCCCGGCGCCCAGCTCGCGACGCGGCTCGCGAGCCAGGCCTTCGTCGAGCTGACCTTTCCGCTCGCCGCGCACTTCCACGGCTTGCTCCCGCTCGGCAAGGGCGGCGAGAAGCTCGCTCGACGTCTCCTGCGCGAGCAGGTCGCAGACCCCGAGGTCCGCGACAAGCTCACACCGCGCTACGGGCTCGGCTGCAAGCGACCCGGCTTCTCGAACGAGTACCTCGCGACCTTCAACTGCGAGAACGTCGAGCTCGAGACGGCTGCGATCGAGGCGGTCACGCCGGAGGGCGTACGCACGATCGAGGGCCGTATGCACGAGCTCGATGTCCTCGTGCTGGCCACGGGCTTCAAGGTCTTCGAGGAGGACAACATGCCCCCTATCCGGTCAGCGGTCGGGGCGGCGTCGATCTCGGAGGGTGGTGGGCCGAGAACCGCTTCCAGGCCTACGAGGGCGCAAGCGTCCCGGGCTTTCCGAACATGTTCACCATCCTCGGGCCCTACGGCTACAACGGCGCCTCCTACTTCCAGCTGATCGAAACCCAGATGCGCCACATCTGTCGCTGCCTGGAGCGCGCCCGTCACGAGGGCGCGACCCTGGTGGAGGTCAAGCGTGAGGCCAACGACCGCTACCTCCAAAAGATGCTCGGTCGCCGCGATAATCAGATCTTCTTCCAGGGCACGTGCGCCGGTGCCAACAGCTACTACTTCGACCGCCACGGCGACGTGCCGTTCCGGGCCAGCCCCAGCATCGAGACGCACTGGCGAAGCGCGCGCTTCGATCTCGACGACTACCGGTACGCGCACCTGCCTTTGCCGAGAGAGCCCGTCGCGCCCGCGCTGCCATCCTCCTGAGATGGCCAAGCGCAGGCTCGACGCGCTCCTATGCGAGCGCGGCCACTACGAATCCCGGTCGCGGGCAGCCGCCGCGGTGCTCGCCGGTGACGTGCGGGTGAGCGGGGACGGCCGTCACATCGAAAAGCCCGGCCGCCTGGTGGCAGAGGACGCCGAGCTGATCGTGAATCGCCCGCCCCCCTATGTGTCGCGGGGAGGCATCAAGCTCGCAAACGCCCTCGATCAGCTCGCCCTCGACCCCGGGGGCCGGCGCTGCCTCGACGCGGGTGCCTCGACGGGTGGCTTCACCGATTGCCTGCTCCAGCGTGGCGCCGAGGCGGTGGTGGCGCTCGACGTGGCCTACGGAGAGCTTCACTGGCAGCTGCGCCAGGACCCCAGGGTGACCGTGATCGAGCGCACCAACGCCCGCGAGCTCGATCCGGCCGCGCTGCCGTGGCGGCCCGACCTCCTGGTGGCCGACCTCTCCTTCATCTCCCTCGGCAAGGTGCTACCGGCGCTGCTGGGCTGTGCCGCGAAGCGCTTCGACTGCCTCGCCCTGGTCAAGCCCCAGTTCGAGGTCGGACGGGCCAAGGTCGGCAAGGGCGGCGTCGTGCGCGACCCCGCCGACAGGCGCGCAGCGTTGGTGGGTGTGGGTGAGCTCGTCGCCTCCGCGCTCGGGCTGAGCGTGCTCGGGTATGCAAGCTCGGGGCTGCCCGGCCCAGCCGGAAACCGCGAGAGCTTCGTCTGGATCGCAGAGGCCGGCCGGGCGGGCGCGGTGGAGGATCTCGAGGCGGCTGCGCGAAGGGCGGAGCCGTGAGTCCGCCCAGCCCCCCGCGCTCGATCGTTCTGCTCACCCGCCGTAACCCGGAGGGCACGGCGCAGGCCGTCCAGCGGCTGGCCGAGATGTGCGCCGATGCGGGGGTCGAGCTGAGGATCCCCGCCAGGGAGGTCGAGAAGCTCGGGCTGGCGAGCGGGCTGCCCGGCACCGTCACCGGCGCTGATCCCGACGGCGCCGACCTTGCGCTGGTGCTCGGCGGCGACGGCACCATCCTCTCGGCCCTGCGCCGCTATGCCGGCCGCGACATCCCGGTGTTCGCGATGAACTTCGGCGAGATCGGCTTTCTGGCCACCGTGGAACGAGACGGCCTCGACGACGGCTTCGCGCGGGCCCTGGCGGGTGACTTCGAGGTTCTGTCACTCCCGGTGCTCACCGCCGATACATCGTCCGGCGACAGGCTGGCAGTCAATGACATCTCCTTCCACCGCCGCCAGGACCTGCGCGTGGCCGAGCTCGGCTATTCGGTGGTGGGCGAGGAGCTGGGCGAGGTTCGCTGCGACGGCCTGGTCGTCGCGACCCCCGCGGGATCGACCGGATACAACCTCGCCAACGGCGGGCCGGTGCTGGCCTGGGGTGTGTCGGGCTACGTGGTCTCGTTCATCGCCCCGCATACGCTCACGGCGAGGGCGCTGGTGGTCGCGCCCAACGACGTCCTTCAGGTCGTGAACCGCTCCGACGGTGATCCGGTGGACCTGATCACCGACGGGCGGCTCGTCTGCTCCCTGGAGCCCCTGGAACGCGTCGAGATCCGCTTCGGCGAGGACCGTGCCCAGCTGGCGCAGGTGCCGGGGGCGACCTTCTACAAACGGATGCGCGACAAGTTCGGGCGTCTCAGTTACTGATCGCCGACACCGGACGCGCTCCGTCGGGGGGCGGTGCTAGACAGGGCCGATGCTCCTCGAGCTGCGCATCGAGAACCTGCTGCTGATCGAGCGGGCCGAGTTACGGCCCGGCACCGGGCTGATCGCGCTCACCGGTGAGACCGGCGCCGGCAAGACCGTCCTCGCCCACGCGTTCGATCTGCTCCTTGGGGGAAAGCCACGCTCCTCGATCGTGCGACCGGGCGCGGCGGAGGCCTATGTGGAGGGCGTCTTCGAGCTGCCGGCGGAGCTGATGCAGGCGCCCGAGCTTGCCGATCTGCGTGAACGGCTGGGCGACGAGGATGCGAGCGAGGTGGTGCTCGCGCGCAGGGTCAGCCCGGAGGGGCGCACCCGTGCGTACGTCCAGGGCAGGTCCGCGACGGCCGCCGACCTGCGCGAGCTGGGCGGACGGCTGGTCGCGTTCTTCGGACAGCATGAGCATCGCCGGCTCACGGTCGCCTCGGCGCAGCTCGAGCTGCTCGACCGCTTCTGTGGGCCCGACCACCTCGCGGTGCGGGATCGCTTCTCCGCGGCCCACGCGCGTGTGCGCGACCTGGCCTCCGAGCTGGAGGAGCTCTCGGGCCGGGCCGGGGCGCGCGATCGGGACCTGGACCTGCTCTCGTTCGAGATCGACGAGATCGAGCAGCTCGCCCCCGACGAGGCCGAGGAGGCCTCGCTGGAGGCGGAGCGTGTCCGCCTGCGCCAGGTCGACGCGCTGCGCGCGGCGGCCGCTGCGGGCGGGGAGGCCATCGCGCCCGAGCAGGTCGACGGCGCGGGCGTTGCGATGCTGCTCGCCCAGGCCGAGCGCGTGGCCGAATCGGTGGACGGCGCCGACGCCGAGCTGGACGCGCTGACCGAGCGGCTGCGGGCGCTGCGCCTCGAGGCCGAGGATCTCGGCGCCGACATGCGCCGCTACCTCGAGACGCTCGAGGCCGATCCCGGCCGCCTGGCGGAGGTGGACGAGCGCCTGGACTCCTACGAGCGGGTGAAGCGAAAGCACGGGGGCACGGTCTCGGCCGTGCTCGAGCACCTGCGCACCTGCCGCGCCGAGCACGACCGCCTGGCCAACGCCGAGGTTGCCCTGGACCGGACCCGCCGAGCGCTCGACGAGGCGACGACCCAGCGCGCGGAGCTCGCGGCGGAGCTCTCGGCGGCCCGACAGTCAGCGGCCCCTGAACTGGCCGGCAGGGTGCGCGAGGAGCTGGCCGCGCTGGCGATGGACGGCGCCTCCTTCACGGTCGAGCTCGACCAGCGCGACGAGCTCGCTGCGACGGGCGCGGAGCGCGTCGAGCTGATGCTCGCGCCCAACCCCGGAATGGCCGCCGCGCCGGTGCGCGAGAGCGCCTCCGGCGGCGAGCTGTCACGGGTGATGCTGGCCCTGATGACGGTCGCCGGCGCCTCGGGTTCGCCGACGCTGGTGTTCGACGAGGTCGATGCCGGTGTCGGGGGCCAGACCGCCCGTGCCGTGGGCGAACGACTTCGCGCCCTCGCGCACGGGCGCCAGGTGCTGTGCATAACCCACCTTCCGCAGATCGCCGCCGTGGCCGAGACCCACTTCCGGATCTCGAAGTCGGCGTCCGGCCCCGAGGCCGGTCCAGCCCCCACCGCGCTCACGACCGTGGAGCGCCTCGACGAGCCCGATGTCGTGGAGGAGCTATGCCGGATGCTGGGAGCCGAAGCGTCGGACCAGGGCGCCCGGCGCCACGCCGAAGAGTTGATGGCGGCGGCGTGAGCTACCCTCGGGTCGTGCCCGTCGAGGACCCATCGCGCACGTGAGCCGCACGCGCTTCATCTTCGTCACCGGCGGTGTGGTTTCGTCACTCGGCAAGGGCATCGCAGCCGCCTCCATCGGCCAGCTCCTGGTGGCGCGTGGCCTCTCGGTCTCCCTCCAGAAGTTCGACCCCTACATCAACGTCGACCCGGGCACGATGAGCCCGTTCCAGCATGGAGAGGTCTTCGTGACCGAGGACGGTGCGGAGACCGACCTGGACCTCGGCCACTACGAGCGCTTCACCGATGTCAACGCCTCCCGCGGTTCGAACGTGACCACCGGCGCGATCTACGACGCCGTCATCCGGCGCGAGCGCCGCGGCGACTATCTCGGCGGCACGGTCCAGGTGATCCCGCACGTGACCGATGAGATCAAGAACCGCATCCGGCGGGTGGCCGAGGCCGAGGACGTCGACATCGTGATCACCGAGATCGGCGGCACCGTGGGCGATATCGAGTCGCTGCCCTTTCTCGAGGCCCTGCGCCAGTTTCAGGTCGACGAGGGCCGCGATCGGTGCATGTTCCTTCACCTCACGCTGGTGCCCTTCCTCGGGCACGCCGGTGAGTTGAAGACCAAGCCCACCCAGCACTCCGTACAGGAGCTGCGCCGGATCGGCATCCAGCCCGACATGGTCATGTGCCGCTCAGAGGAGCCGCTCTCGCGTGACATCCGGGAGAAGATCGCCCTGTTCGTCAACCTGCCGGTCGACAGCGTCGTCTCGGCCCGCGACGTCGACTCGATCTACAAGGTGCCGCTCTACTTCCGCGCCGAGGGGGTCGACGACCAGGTGCTCGATCACTTCGGGATCGAGACCGACAAGCCCGCCCTGTCCGACTGGGAGGCCCTCGTCAAGCGCTATGAGCGGGCCACCGACATCGTGCGGATCGGCATCGTCGGCAAGTACACCTCACTCGAGGACGCCTACCTGTCGGTGATCGAGGCGCTCGGCCACAGCGGCGCTTTCCACGGCGGCAAGGTCGAGGTGCGCTGGGTGGACTCCGAGCGGCTCACCGACGACGAGGCATCCGAAGAGCTTGCGGAGTGCGATGGGATCCTCATCCCCGGCGGCTTCGGCGTCCGCGGCATCGAGGGCAAGATCCGCGCTGCGCAGTACGCCCGCGAGCGGGGGGTGCCCTACCTCGGGATCTGCCTCGGGATGCAGATCGCGGTGGCCGACTTCGCTCGCCACGTGGCCGGCATGGCAGGGGCCAACTCGACGGAGTTCGATCCCGAGACGCCGTACCCGGTGGTGGACCTGCTGCCCGAGCAGAAGGAGGTCCGCGAAATGGGTGGCACCATGCGGCTTGGCGCCGACCCGGTGAAGCTCCACGAGGGCACGAGGGCACGCGAGATATACGGCGAGGCCGTGATCTACGAGCGCCACCGCCACCGTTACGAGGTCAACAACCACCTGCGCAAGCGACTCGAGGCCGAGGGCCTCGTGTGCTCCGGAACCTCGCCCGACGATCGGCTCGTCGAGATCGTCGAGCTGGCCGACCACCCGTTCTTCGTCGCGTCGCAGTTCCACCCCGAGTTCAAGTCGCGCCCGCTGCGTCCGCAGCCGCTGTTTCGGGAGTTCGTCGGAGCCGCGCTCGCGCAGGCCCGCGAGCGCTCCGCTGCCGGCGAGCCGGCGGGCTCAGAGCAGGCCGACGGGGCCGCTCAGGCGCAAGCCAGGGCGTGACCACCGGCGCCCTGGAGCGCGGGACCCCCGTACCCTGCGGCGCGGTCGCAGCCCCCGCAGCCACGGTGCCGCGCGCCTCGGCCGCCGAGCGTGAGCGGCTCGCGGCCGACTTCGTACGACTGTGCGAGATCGAGAGCCCGTCGCTCGGCGAGGGCGAGGTGGCGCAGGACGTGGCCGGCCAGCTGCGCGCCGCCGGCCTCGACGTCCACGAGGACGAGAGCGCCGCGGCGGTCGGCTCGGACTCCGGCAATCTGCTGGCGCGGATCGAAGCGCCCGAGGGCGCGCTCACCGTGCTGCTGTGCGCGCACCTCGACACGGTGCCCCTCGCCGCCCCGGTGCAGGTGGACTACGAGGAGGGGGTGTTTCGAAACCGAAACGACGGGATCCTCGGCGCCGACAACAAGGCGGCGGTCGCGGTTCTGCTGGCGGTGGCGCGGCGGTTCGCGGCCGGCGGGGGCCCCGTGGGCATCGAGTTGCTGTTCACCACCGCTGAGGAGATGGCGCTGCGGGGCGCGAAGGAGGTCGACCGTGCCGCGCTCGCCAGCGACTTCGGGTTCGTCTTCGACCACGCGAGCGCGATCGGCGAGCTGATCGTCGCGGCCCCCACCTACTATCGCCTCGAGGCCCGCTTCCACGGCGCGGCCGCCCACGCGGGCATCAGGCCCGAGTCCGGGCGCAGCGCGATCCTGGCCGCCGCTACGGCGCTCGGCTCGATGCGTCTCGGCCGGCTCGACCCTGAGACGACCGCCAACGCGGGGGTGATCGAGGGTGGCTCCGCCGCGAACGTGATCGCCGAGCACTGCCGCGTCGAGCTCGAGGCCCGCAGCCTCGACGACGAGCGCGCGGGCGCCGTGATCGCCGAGATGGTGGACGCCTGCTCCGCTGCGGCTGGGGACTGCGAGTGCGACGTGGAGACCGTCGTCGAGCAGCTCTTTCGCGCCTACCGCCTGCCGCGCACCGCGCCGCCGGTCCGCGCGGCGGCTCAGGCGCTCGAAGCGCTCGGGATCGAGCCCGCCTACGTCGCCACGGGCGGTGGCAGCGACGCATCGGCGCTGATCGCCGCCGGCCTTCCGGTGCTCAACGTCGCCAACGCGACCGCGGCAAACCACCAACCCAACGAGTCGGTGACCCGCGAGGCGCTCGAGACGAGCCTCGACCTGGCGCTGGGGATCGTCGAGCGCTCCGCCGCGGTGTAGCCCTGTGGGCTTCGAGCGGATCGACACCGAGCAGATCTGGCAGGGCCACATCGGGGGCGTGCGCGTGGACACGTTTCGCTACGGCGATGGAGAGGAGGCGACGAGGGAGATCGTCAGCCATCCGGGGGCGGTCACTGTGGTGCCCTTCGACGGCGAGCGGATCTGGATGGTCCGCCAGCCCCGCGAGCCGGTGGGCGAGCAGTCGCTGCTGGAGCTGCCGGCGGGCAAGATCGATCGCGAAGGCGAGCCCGACTCGGGAGCGCCACCTTCCTCCGAGCTGCTGGAAGCCACCGCGCGCCGCGAGCTGGCCGAGGAGAT
This sequence comes from Solirubrobacterales bacterium, assembly GCA_038233455.1. Classification (GTDB taxonomy): domain Bacteria; phylum Actinomycetota; class Thermoleophilia; order Solirubrobacterales; family Thermoleophilaceae; genus JAAYBF01. The sequence continues at coordinate 11,594 of JBBSLY010000013.1, forward strand.
CGGCAAGGGCGCGCGGACCTGGACGCACCTCGTGAGCTTCTACAACTCGCCCGGCATACTCGCCGAGGAGAACCACCTCTTCCTGGCCGAGGACCTCTACGACGAGAGCCTCGATGCCGACGAGAACGAGCGGATCGAGATCGTCGAGGTGCCGCTCACACGCCTCGACGACACGATCGCGCAGCTGCGTGACGCCAAGACGCTGATCGGGCTGCTGTGGTTTAGGTCCTACCTGCGCTGAGCGAGGGCTTGCACCCTCAAGGGAAGGGGGGCCGTCGGGCGAAAGGTGTCCCGTGGCCACCATCGCCAAGCCAGTCGCCGACCGCGCCTACGAGCACCTCGTCCTCGACTTCCTCGCCTACCTCGAGTTCGAGCGGGGCCTGTCTCGCAACACGCTCGAGGCCTACCGCTCGGACCTGCTTCAGTACGGCCGTTTCCTCGCGGAACGCAAGACTGAAGCCCGCTCGGCGCGCGGCGCCGACATCGCCGACTTCCTGGCCGCGCTGGGAGGGTCGGCCGGGCGATCGGCCTCACCCGCCACGGTCCATCGCAAGGCGGCGTGCCTGCGCTCGTTCTACCGCCACCTGCGCCGCGAGGGGGTGCTCGAGACCGATCCGACCGCGAGCCTGACCGCACCCCGCCGCGGACGCAAGCTGCCCCAGGTGCTCTCCCGCGGTGAGGTGACGCAGCTGCTCGACTCCCCCCGGGGCACAGAGCCGACCGATCTGCGCGATCGCGCGTTGCTCGAGCTGATGTACGCCTCGGGGCTGCGCGCCTCGGAGGCGATCGGCCTTCACGTGGGCGATGTCGATCTCGAGGACGGCGTCCTGCGCGCCCGGGGCAAGGGCTCCAAGGAGCGGGTAGTGCCGGTCGGCCACGCCGCCACCGAGGCGGTGCGCCGCTACCTCGAGCGTGGCCGGTCGCGGCTCGTGGGCAACCGTCCCGAGCCCCACCTGTTCGTGAACTTCCGCGGCGGCGCGCTGACCCGTCAGGGCCTCTACAAGATCGTCCGCCGCCACGCGGCGCGCGCGGGCCTGGAGGATCGGATGAGCCCTCACACGCTGCGCCACACCTTCGCGACC
>JBBSLY010000014.1:0-12526 GCA_038233455.1 Solirubrobacterales bacterium
AAGCCGTCGGTGCCCAGCAGGTCGGTACGCACCTGGCCGGTGATGAACACCGTGGGCACCGAGTCCATCATCGCGTCGGCGATCGCGGTGACCAGGTTCGTCGCCCCGGGGCCAGAGGTGGCGAGAGCGACCCCCACCTCACCCGAGGCCTTCGCGTAGCCCTCGGCCGCGTGGCCGGCCCCCTGCTCGTGGCGACACTGGACGTGTCTGAGGCCCGCGTCGTAGAGCGCGTCGTAGGTCGGCAGGTTGGCGCCGCCGGGGATGCCGAACACGTGCTTGACGCCCTCGGCCTTGAGACACTCCATCACCGCGTCGACTGCTCTCATCCAGGTCCTTTCCGGGATCTTCCGGGCCGTTGGTCCGGTGGACATGGGTGGTCCGAGCCGGCCGAACGCCGAATGCTACCAGCGCATTTCAGCCGCCTGACGCCTGCGGACGGCCCTCCACGGCGTCGAGGCGGGGGTCCGGGTCGACGTAGTAGAGATCGGCCCCGCAGCGACTGCATACCTGGTCGTGGATCGCCACCACGTTGCCGCACTCCTCGCACTGGCGGACTTCGACCCCCCGCTCGTTGCGGGTCAGCAGGGCGGCGAGGGTCCCGAAGACCGGCAGGCAGAACCCGATCAGGAACCAGAGGAAGAACGACGAGCCCTTGATCTTCGCCACGACTCCGGCCGAGAGGCCGAAGAAGAACAGGAGCACGAGCAGCTGCACGCCGCGTCGCCCTCAGAGCACGCGCAGCGCCCAGACCACGCCGACGATGGCGAGAACTACGACCGCAACCCAGGCGATCGTGGTCACGAAGCCGAGCACCACCTTGAACAGCACGAAGGCCGCAGCCAGCAACACGCCGACGGCGAGCAGCTTCTGCCCTGCCCTGGTTGCCAGTTCGCCCATGCCCTGAAGCGTAGCTTCCCGGCACGAGCGGGCGAAGCTCTCTAGAGCACGTGCGGTGGTCGGGTGGGCATGTAGCGGTCCAGGCCGGGCAGCGGAACGCTGCACATCACCCAGCTCGGCCAGAAGACCCGGAAGCCCAGGCTGCGCAGCCGGCGCAGAAGCCACCAGCTGTCGGTGGCGCAGAACACCGAGAGGGCGTCGGGCTCGCGGGTCTTGGCCACGCGGTCGAGCGCCTGCAGGACCACCGGCACGAGATCCTGGGGCTGCTCTCCGACCGCGGGCCCGATCTCGCCGCCGGGCCCGATCCAGCAGAGGCCGGTGGCGTGGTCGGCGTGGGAATCCATGGTGGCCAGACAGATGCGCACGCGCCCGAAGAAGTCGTGCAGGTGCGGGCGCCGGTGCCCGATCGCGGGCGGCTCGAGGCGCTTCCACTCCTTCACCGCTCGCTCGCGGCCGAGCACGACCACCGCGGGCTCGGTCCTGTCGATCTCGAGCGAGCGCAGCTCGAGGAAGTCCTTTGCCTGGCTGCGCATGTGCCAGTGCCCGGTCACCGGCATCACCCCGTAGCCGGAGTACAGCGTCAGATCGGCCGCGGCGCCCGCAGCAACCACCACGCGCCCGAGCTCGGGGGTCGGGGCGCCCGGCCACAGCCGGTCCAACAGCTCGCGGCCGATGCCGCGGCGGTGGTGGCCCGGGAGCACCATCAGCTCGGTCAGCTCCTCCATCTCGCCGAAGTGGGCCACGCGCCCGTGGCCGACGAGCTCTCCCGCGGCCTCGCACATCCAGGCCCGCCCGCCGGGTTGCGCGGCCGTGAACTCGAGCAGCCCGCGCCGGCGGTGCCACTCCTCCTCGATCTTTTCCTCCGAGGGCGGAGCGGTGTCGAGCACGCCCGACCGCACCGCCGTGTCGTGCACGGCGATCTCGGACACGGCGTGCGCTGCCCGCAGATCGCCGAGCCCGCCCTCACGAAAGGTCAGGTCGGGGAGCGGCTCCGCGGTCACGAGCGTCCCTTCTCGCCCACGGCCGCCGCGCCGTGCCCCTCGTGCAGGTCGTCGCCGAGGCCGGGCGGGTGCCCGAGCTGGCCGAGAGCGGCCGACGCCCGTCCGAAGAACAGGCCGACGGTCCAGTCGGCTGCCAGGCGCAGGCGCCGCCCCGGCCCCGGCATGGCCAGCAGGTGGTAGGTGCGCGCCGCAAACCAGGCGGGCAGGCCCCGCAGCGGAACGCCGAGCATGGTGGCGACGGCCTTGTGCTGGCCCATGTCCACGAACACTCCGAGAGTGCGATAGCGAAAGCGGCGCAGCCGGCGCCCGGCGAGCGTCGCGGCAACGTTGTCCGCAACCACCCTTCCCTGACGCAGGGCGTGCTGCGCGGTGGGCGGGCACGGGGTCCTGCCGCGGTTCGCCGGGTCGGGGACCGCGGCCGCGTCGCCGATCGCCCAGACGTTGCGCTGGCCTGCCGCCCGCGTATGCGCGTCGACCTCGATCCGGTCCCCGCCGGTGAGCGCGAGCCCGAGGTCGTGCACCACCCGCGGCGGCTTCACACCGGCGGTCCAGCAAAGGGTGCGCGTGGCCACCTCCTCCCCGGTCGACAGGCGGACCGCGTCCTCGCGCACCTCAGCGATCCGCGTGTTGGTGAGGATCTCCATGCCGCGTCCGCGCAGCTCGCGGGTCGCGAACGCCGCCAGGCGTGGCGGGATCTCTCTCATCACGCGGTCCTCGGCCTCCACCAGCAGCCAGCGGGTGCCGTCGAGGCGACAGCGGGGGTAGCGGTCGAGGACGTCGGCCACGTAGTCCTGGAGCTCGGCGATGCCCTCCAGTCCCGCGTAGCCGCCCCCGACGAACACGAAGGTGAGGTAGGCGCGGCGCTCGGCGGGGTCCTCCAGGGCCTCGGCGATCTCCAGGTGCTGGATCGCGCGGTTGCGCAGGGCGGTGGCCTCGGCGAGCGTCTTGAAGCCGATCCCGTGCTCGGCCAGGCCCGGCACGGGCAGCACCCGCGAGACGGAGCCGATGGCCACGATCAGGTGGTCGTAGCCAAGCGACTGCTCGCGCCCGCCGGCGGTGACCGTGTGCAGCTCGGACTTCCGCGGATCGGCCCCGGTGACCCGCGCCAGGCGGATGTCGGTCCACTCCAGTTCCTCGCGCAGCGGCACGACCACGTGGCGGGGCTCGAGCGAGCCCGACGCCGCCCCGGGGAGCAGCGGCGTGTAGAGCAGGAAGTTCACGTCGCTGACCAGGGTGATCCGCGCGCTGTGGCGTGGCAGGCGCCGCTCGAGACGCCGGGCGGCGTACAGGCCGCCGAACCCACCGCCCGCTATCACCACGTGAGAGGCCATCGGCGGCCGAGGCTAGCTGCCGCGCGACAAACCTCGCGCTCAGGTCTACGAGGCCGTGGCGCGGGCGGCGTCGAGCGCCGGGCGCATGGCCACCGGAAGCCTGCGGCGCACCCGCCAGCGGGCGCCGCAGAAGGCGTGGTTGGCGACGGTCGCGAAGCCCTGCTCGTCCGAGCGCAGCGCCAGCAGCAGGTGGGCGATCCGGTCGGAGGGAGGCAGCTCGCGGTCGGTGGTCCGCACGCAGAAGCAGTGGACCCGCGAACGACCCGGTGTGAGGAGCAGCGCGCCGGCCTCCCCCACCAGCCAGACGCCCATCCGGCCACGCTCCAGCGCGAGGCCGGTACGGCGCTGGAGCTCACGCGCGTCGTGGCCCAGCAGGTCGCCCAGGAGGCCCTGAGCCACCGGCTCGCTGCGCTCGTTGCGCGGCCCCTTGGGCCGCACGACGCTCGCGCCCCGAAACGCGTACAGCTCGGGAATGATCCAGGCGTGAGCGAGGCTTGCCAGCGCGACGGGAAACGCGAGCGGCTCAAGCGCCATCAGCACCACGACCGCCGCCAGGAAGGGGACGGTGTAGGCGACCGTCCAGCCGAGCCAGATCCGGGCGTAGCGGCGTAAAAACCGCGCGTCGGTCGGCTTTCGCCAGGGAACGGCGCCCAGCTCGGCGAGCGCCTCGGCGGCCACGGCGGCCGCTAGCCGCCGGCGATCGGACGGCGCATGATCACGAGCTCGGCGTCGCGGGGCAGCTCGCGAATCTGCTCCGCCTGACCGGCGCCCTGGTCGAGGACGCCGATGCAGCCCTCGTCGAGAGCGGTCCGAAACTCGCGCACGGCGTCGTCGAAGGCCGTGGTGTCGTCGGAGGTCCACTCGGCGAGCGTCGAGTGCCCGCTCGCGTCCATCCTGATCAGCTTGGACATTGCCCTTTCCTTCCTCGAGGAGCGTGTGCTCAGATCCTACGCAGGAGCGGGCCGGTCGGATACCCCTTACCGGCGAGGACGGCGCTCTACAGGCGCTCGCGGATCAGGCGCTGAACCTCGGCGCCGTCGGCGCGGCCCTTGGTGGCACGCATGACGGCGCCCATCACGGCGCCGATCGCCCTGTCGTTGCCGGCGCGGATCTTCTCCACCGCGTCGGCCTGGTCGACCATCGCCTGGTCGACGACCCCAGCCAGCTCATCGGTCCCGGCCGCGCCGAGACCCTCGGCCGCCACGATCTCGGCGGGGTCGCCGCCCTCGGCGATCAGCTTCGCGAGCACGTCCTTGGCTGCGGAGCCGGCCACCGCGCCCTCGCCGACCATTCCGACCAGCGCGGCGAGTGCGGCGGGGGTCAGCTGCGTGTCCGCGGGGTCGCCGTCGCCCACATTTGCCACCAGCTCCCCCACGACCCAGTTGCCGATCGCCTTGTGCTCCACGCCCGCGTCCGCCGCCACCGCGCGCTCGAAGAAATCGCCGAGGTCCGCCCGGAAGGCGAGTATCCGCGCAGCGTCCGGAGCCAGGCCGAGCTCGCGCTCCAGGCGTTCGGCACGCTGGGCGGGAAGCTCCGGCAGCGCGGCGCGCGCGCGAGCGAGCATCTCCTCGGTGGGGGCGATCGGCACGAGGTCGGGCTCGGGGAAGTAGCGGTAGTCGTGGGCCTCCTCCTTGGAGCGCAGCGGGCTCAGCGCGCCGGTGCGCGGGTCGAAGTGCAGCGTCTCCTGGCTCACGGTCGCCCCCTCGCGCAGCAGTGCCTCCTGGCGTTCGATCTCCGCGTCCACGCCGCGCTCGAGGAAGCGGAAGGAGTTCATGTTCTTGAGCTCTGTCTTGGTGCCGAGCGTGGCCTCCCCCGTCGGCCGGATCGACACGTTCGCGTCACAGCGCAACGAGCCCTCCTCCATGTTCACGTCGGAGACGCCGAGCTGGCGCAGCGTGACCCGCAGCAGGCGCAGCCAGTCGGCTGCCTGCGCGGCCGAGCGCACGTCGGGCTCGGTGACGATCTCCACCAGCGGGGTGCCGCCGCGGTTGAAGTCCACGGTGCTGGCCTCGGCCCCGTGGATGCGCCCTGAGGCCCCCGCGTGAACGAGCTTGGCGGCGTCCTCCTCGAGGTGGACGCGGTGGATCCGGATGTCGCCGAGGCGTCCGTCGCGCGCGAGGGGGATGTCGTACTGCGAGATCTGGTAGCCCTTGGGCAGGTCGGGATAGAAGTAGTTCTTGCGGTGAAAGATCGACCGCGGCGCCGGCTCGCAGCCGAGCGCCAGCCCGATCATGAGGCCGAAGTGCACAGCCTCGGCGTTGGTCACAGGCAGCGTGCCGGGCAGGCCCAGGCAGACCGGACAGGTGCGCGTGTTGGGCTCCTCGCCGAAGGACAGCGCACAGCCGCAGAACATCTTCGTGCGCGTGGCCAGCTGCACGTGAATCTCGAGGCCGATGACCGGCTCATAGGCGCGCTCCCCGACCGCTTCAACCACGAGCCGGCCTCCCATCGAATCCGATCGTCTGCTCGAGCGCGTAAGCCGCATCGAGGATGCGGTTCTCGCTGAAGGCGGGGCCCGCCAGCTGGATCCCCACCGGGAGCCCCTCGGAGAGCCCGCCGGGAATGGAGATCGCGGGGATGCCGGCCAGCGGCATCGGCACCGTGCAGAAGTCCGACAGGTACATCGCGAGCGGGTCGTCGGTTCGCTCCCCGAGGCCGAACGCGACGGTGGGCGAGGTGGGCGTGACGATCAGGTCGACCCGCTCGAATGCGGTCCGGAAGTCCTCGGTGATCTTGGTGCGCACACGCTGGGCGCGGCCGTAGTAGGCGTCGTAGTAGCCCGAGGACAGCGCGTAGGTGCCGAGCATGATCCGCCGCTTGACCTCGGCGCCGAAGCCGTGATCGCGGGTCTGCTCGTACATCGAGGCGAGGTCACCGGCCTCGGCCCGCTGCCCGTAGCGGACGCCGTCGAAGCGGGCCAGGTTGGCGCTGGCCTCGGCCGGCGCGATCACGTAGTAGGCCGAGATGGCCTGGTCGGAGTGCGGCAGCGACACCTCCGACAGCTCGCCGCCGAGCTCCTCGATGCGGCGCAGCGTCTGCTCGAAGACCTCCGTGACGCCGGGCTCGACCCCTCCTCCGGTCAGCTCCGGGGGCACGCCGAAGCGCAGGCCGTCCAAGCGCTCGGCGCTCGGCAGCGCGACCTCCTCGGGCAGGCCGGTGGATGTGGAATCGAGCGGATCGCGCCCGACCATGTGCCTGAGCAGCAGGGCGGCGTCGGTCACGTCGCGGGTGAGCGGGCCGGCCTGGTCGAGCGAGGAGGCGAAGGCAATCATGCCGTAGCGCGAGATCGAGCCGTAGGTGGGCTTGAGGCCCACGATCCCGCACAGCGCCGCAGGCTGGCGGATCGAGCCGCCGGTGTCGGTGCCGATCGCCCACGGCGCGAGCCCCGCAGCCACCGCCGCGGCCGACCCGCCGCTGGAGCCGCCCGGCACGCGCGTCTCGTCCCACGGGTTCTTGACGGGGCCGAAACCCGAGTTCTCGTTGGATGACCCCATCGCAAACTCATCCATGTTGGTCTTGCCGAGCATCGGGGCGCCCGCCGCGGCGAGGCGCTCGACCGCGGTGGCGGTGTAGGGCGGGCGGTAGCCCTCGAGGATGCGCGAGCCGGCTGCGCTGGGCACACCTTCGGTGCAGAAGAGGTCCTTGATTGCCACCGGCACGCCGGCCAGCGGGGCCCCGGCGTCCTGCTCTGGCGGCGGGCCGTCCGCCAACCAGCGGTAGGCGTTGAGTGAATCGGCTGCCGCCCGTTCCCGCCAGGCGTCGAACAGCTCCGCGGCCCCGAGCTCGCCCGACCGCACCCGTTCCGCGGCCCGGGCGGCGCTCAGCTCCAGCACGTCCGCGCTCATGCGCCTGGACTCGGGACCCTGAAGCCCGCCCCGTCGGTATCCGGCGCCTGCTCGAGCGCGCGCTCGCGTGGCAGGCTCGGCCGCGGCTCGTCGGCGCGCAGCACGTTCTCCAACTCGACCACGTGAGAGGTCGGTGCCACGCCGCCGAGGTCGAGCTCTGAGATCTTCTCGATATGGCCGAGGACGCTCGACAGCTCACCGGTCATCCGCTCGACCTCATCGTCGGTGAGACGCAGCCGCGCGAGGCGGGCCACGTGGAGAACCTGATCGCGATCGATCATCGGCCGGCGATTGTAGGCAGCGACACACCCGCGACCGATGTTGCGCGCCTGGCCGCAGTGCCGGCTCCCGCAGGCCGAGCCCCCACCACGTTGGGTGCTAAGCTGGACTAAGTCATGCCCGAAACATTCAACATGCACGCGGCCAAGACCCACCTTTCCCGACTGGCGGAGCGCGCGTCCAAGGGAGAGGAGATCATCATCGCTCGCAGCGGTCGTCCACTCGCCAGGCTCGTCGCGATCGAAGAGGACCGCCCGCCGCGCAAGCTCGGGCTTTGGAAGGGCAACATCCGGATAGGAGGGGACTTCGACGAGCCGCTTCCCCGGGAGTTGCAACAACCCTTCGAAGGCCGCGAGAGCTGAGGGTCCTGCTCGACACCCACGTCCTGCTCTGGGCCGCCGCCGACCTGATCGACGGGGAGATGCGGGCGATCCTCGAGGAGCGGGCGCTCGCCGTGGTCGTAAGCGCCGCCACCGTCTGGGAGATCGAGATCAAGCGAGCCCTCGGCCACCTGGACGCACCGGCCGATGTGGGCGAGCTCGTCGATCGCTCGGGCTTCGAGCGGCTCGCAATCGACTTCGACCACGCCCGCGAGGCCAGCTGCCTGCCGCCGATCCACAGCGACCCGTTCGACCGCATGCTGATCGCCCAGGCCCGTCTCGAAGGCCTGACCCTGGCGACAACCGACGAGCAGATCCCTCGCTACGAAGTCCCGGTGCTAACCGTCACGCGTGACCTCGGCGGCTAGGCCGCGGCGGGCTCGACCGGCTCGTCGCCCCAAGCCGTACCCTGCTCCTCTTCGCGCATGGCCGCCCGACACGAGAGGGCGATGAACGCCAGCACCACCAGCGCCAGCGGCAGGCCGGCCTCGACGGTGGTGGCCTGATCGAGCCCAGGCTCCTGGAAGGAGCGGTAGGCCACGAGCACGGCGGTCAGGGCGGCCATGAGCGCAGCCAGGGCGCTGGGCGTCCAGGGCGGCTCGAAGCGGCGCGCGGCCGCGCGCAGGTAAGCGGCGGCGATCGCGAGCACCACCGTGGCCAGCAGGCCGAGCAGGATGATCCGGTCGATCGCACCGGTGGCCTGCCAGGCGTTGCGCTCCGCATCCTCGGCAGCGAACCGAGCGGTCTGCTGGACCTCGCGCTCAACCTCGCCGGCAAGCGCCCCGCTGGGCTCCGCGATCTGCTCGATCCTGCGGGCCTCCTTGCCGCCGACGGTGCTGTACCAGTCGAGCGCCATGACGAACAGCAGGACGAGCGCAGCCACCGCTGCGATCAGGTCCGCCCGAAGAAGTCGTTGGAAGTTCACGAAGCCGCACCGCGTGGGGACACGGATACGGTCTCGACCTCCGGCTGGGACTCGATCGGGAGGCCGGTTGGGTCGTTGGGGCGCTCGGGCGAGCTGATCCGCTCGTCGCGCATCGCCACGAGCAGGCCCCCGGCGACGCCGGTGACCGCCAGGAGGCCGATCCAGGCAACGACCGTACGGCCCGCGCCCGTGTCCTCGACCGCGCCGGGCAGGTTGAGCACTCGGATCAGCGTGACCACAACGATCGGGGCGGTGACGAGGAAGGCCAGCGTCTGCGTCGCGATACCCACCGCGGCGGTGTCCTGGGAGCCGGTTACCAGCCATACGCCGATGCCGAGCAGCGCGGCCACCACCAGCAGCACGTCGACGACCGCGAAGGCCTGCCATGCGCTCAGCTCAGTCCCTCCTCCCTCATACCAGGCGAAGAACAGCGAGACCGCCAGCACGGCGCCGGCCGCTGCGGCGATCCACTCCCCCGCCCTGAGCCTGCGCAGGTCCATTCCGGGGAGGCTATCTGGAGGTGGGCGCTTCCGAGCCGGAGGGAGCCGGCGAGCGATCCGGGCCCGGGCCGGCCGCGCGGATCTGCATGCGAGCGGCCTCGGCCGTGTTGGAGAGCAGCATCGCGATCGTCATCGGGCCCACGCCGCCGGGCACCGGGGTGATCGCTCGGGCGCGCTTTGAGGCGGAGTCGAAATCGATGTCGCCCACGAGGCCGTCGTCGGTGCGGTTGATGCCGACGTCGATCACGACGGCGCCCTCGCCCACCATCTCGCCGGTGACCATGCCCGGCTGCCCGACGGCGGCCACCAGCACGTCGGCCTGGCGGCAGACGGCGGCCAGGTCCCGCGTGCGCGAATGGCAGTGGGTGACGGTCGCGTGGGCGGCCAGCAGGAGCTGCGCCAGCGGCTTGCCGACGAGCTGCGAGCGCCCGATCACGACGGCGTGGGCGCCCTCCAGCCCGACGCGCGACTGGGCGAGCAACTCCATCACGCCTGCCGGCGTGCACGGCACCAGGCCGGGGCGACCCTGGGCCAGCTTGCCCGCGCTCAGCGCCGTGAGCCCGTCCACGTCCTTTTCGGGGGTGATCAGGCCGGTCATCTCGTCGGCGTCGAGGTGTGCGGGGAGCGGAAGCTGGAGCAGGATGCCGCTGACCGCCGGGTCGGAGCTGAGCGATTCGAGGAGCGCGCGCAGCGCGTCCGCGGGCGTGGCGGCGTCGAGCTCGTGGTGAATCGACGCGATGCCGACCTCGTCACACGCCTTGCGCTTCATCCGGACGTAGACGTGCGACGCCGGGTCGTCGCCCACGAGCACGGTGGCCAGGCCGGGGTCGGTGCCTGCGGCACCCAGCTCTCGCACCTCGCCGGCCACACGCGCGCGGACCTCGGCGGCGATCGCCCTGCCGTCGATGATCTCCGCACCCATCGCGTGCCCGGGACCCCTCAGCCTCTGCGCTTGAGCGGCGCGTAGTCGGCCATCAGCTTGCGCTCCATGCCGTCCGAGGCGAACCGGACGACCACCAGGCCCCCGGGCTCGAGGCCGGTGACCACTCCGTCTCCGAACTTCACGTGGGTCACGTCGTCGCCCATCGCGAAGCTGGCGGCGCCACCCGGGCTCGCAGGCGTCGCGGCCACCGGAGCGCCGGTCGCGGCCCCGCCCCACGACGCCGTGCCCGCCCCGCTCCACATGCCGGCCGAGCGACGTGCGCCGGGCTGCACATCGGCATCGCTGCACTCCGCCGGGATCTCCCCGAGGAAGCGGCTCGGCACGTTCCACTCGCGGCCGCCGTACAGCGCCCGCGTACGTGCGTGGGTCATGAACAGCTCCTGGCGCGCGCGCGTGACGCCCACGTAACAGAGGCGGCGCTCCTCCTCGACGTCGCCGGCCTCGATCGAGCGCGAGTGGGGAAAGACGCCGTCCTCCATCCCGATCATGAAAACCAGGTCGTACTCCAGGCCCTTGGCGTTGTGGAGGGTCATCAGCTTCACGATCCCCTCGTCGTCGCGGATGTCGTCGGCCTGGGTGAACAGCGAGACCTGCTGGAGGAACTCCTCCACCGAGGGCTCGTCGGCGTTCTCGTCGTACTCACGCGCCACACCCACGAGCTCCTCGAGGTTCTCCAGCCGGCCCTGGGACTCGATCGTGCGCTCGGCCTCCAGCGCCGCGAGGTAGCCCGAGTCCTCGAGGGCCTCCTGGAGCAGGTCGCCCACCGACGCCTCGCCGGCGCGGTCGCGCAGCTTCTCCATCGTGTCCATGAAGCGGCCCACGGCCTTGATGGCGGCCGGCCCCAGGCCCGGCACGTCCTCGGGGGTCATGGCGATGTCGAAGATCGGCTCGCCGACGGTGTTCGCGTGCGAGACCATCCGCGCCTGTGAGGTGTCGCCGATCCCGCGCCGCGGCGAATTCACGACGCGCTGGAAGGACACGACGTCGCGGGGGTTGGTGAGCAGGGTGAGGTAGGCAAGCGCGTCGCGGATCTCGGCGCGCTCGTAGAAGCGCGTGCCGCCGATCACCTGGTAGCTGACCCCGTAGCGCACCAGCGTGTCCTCGAGCACGCGGCTCTGGGCGTTGGCGCGGTAGAAGACGGCCACGTCGTCGCGCGAGCCCCCGCCGTCCACGTAGCGCTCGATCTCCCCCGCCACGAAGCGCGCCTCGGCGTGCTCGTCCTCGAGCTCGCGCACGTGCACGGGCTCGCCCTGGCCCGCCTCGGTCCACAGGTGCTTTGGCTTCTGCGAACGGTTGTTGGCGATCAGCGCGTTGGCCGCGTCGAGGATCATCTGGGTGGACCGGTAGTTCTGCTCGAGCTTGACCACCCGCGCGTCAGGGTGGTGGGTCTCGAAGTCGAGGATGTTGCGAATGTCGGCGCTTCTGAACGCGTAGACCGATTGGGCATCGTCGCCCACGACCGCGAGGTTGCGGTGTTCGTCGGTGAGCAGGCGCAGCCAGCGGTACTGGGCGGCGTTGGTGTCCTGGTATTCGTCGACCAGCACGTGACGGAAGGCACGCCGGTAGCGGTCGAGAACCTCGGGGAACAGCTCGAACAGGTTGACGCACCTGAAGAGCAGGTCGTCGAAGTCGAGGGCGTTCATGGCATGGATGCGCTGCTCGTAGCGCTCATAGACCTCGGCGGCGGTCTGCTCGAAGTAGGTGTCGACCTTGAGGCGGTAGGCCTCGGCGTCGAGCAGCACGTTCTTGGCGTCCGATATCTGGCGCTTGAGCCCGCGCGGCGGGTAGCGCTTGGTGTCCACGCCGAGCTCCTCGGCGCACTGCTTGACCAGGCGCACCGAGTCGGCCTCGTCGTAGATCGTGAACCCGCGCGTGTAGCCGAGACGCTCGGCGTCGGAGCGCATCATCCGCGCGCACGCCGAGTGGAAGGTCATCACCCACATGGCCCGCGCCTTTGCCCCGACGAGCACCTCGACGCGGTCGCGCATCTCGGCCGCTGCCTTGTTGGTGAAGGTGATCGCGAGGATCTCACTGGGCCGGGCCGCCTCCGTTCCGACGAGGTAGGCGATCCGCCGTGTGAGCGCGCGCGTCTTCCCCGAGCCGGCTCCGGCCAGGATCAGCAGCGGCCCCTCGCCGTGGGCCACGGCTTCTCTTTGGGGCTCGTTGAGGCCCTCGAGCAGGGCCTCCGGGGCGAGGGCGGTGGTCACCCCTTCGAGGATAGACCCGGTGTCGGAGCCCTCGACCGCCTTCAGAGGTCGCGCCGCGCGAAGGCCCACCGGGCCGTGAGCCCGACCAGCGCGACGTAGACGATGGCCCACGCCCACAGTCCAAGGCCGGCGTCCTCGGCCCCGCCGAACGGCCCGAGGCTGACCGCGAAGTCGGTCAGGCCCGTGGTGTCGGCCGTCAGGCCGGCCAGGCCGGCCTG
>JBBSLY010000015.1:0-12458 GCA_038233455.1 Solirubrobacterales bacterium
AAGCCGCCCATGCTCGAACCGCGCAGGCCCACGTGGGGGGCGTGCTCGCGCACCAGGTCGCACATCGCCAGCACGTCGCCGAACGCGGTCGGCCCGAAGCCTCCGGTCGAGCGTCCGTGGCCGCGCGCGTCGTAGGCAAACGCGGCGAGCCCGTAGAGGCGGCACATGCGCCCGAAGTCGTAGTGGCTCTCCTTGGTCGAGTCGGCCCCGTGGAGGACGACGACGCCGCCGCTGGGCTGCCCCGGGGGAAGGAACAGCGCGTATGACAGTCCGTCGCGCGTGTCCAGCTCGGGCGGCTGTGGGGGGTCGTGCTTCATAATCGCCAACCCTATGGTCACCGGCGACGCGGAGCAGGCCCTCGCCCCGGCCGGGGGGGCCGATCTCCGCGCCGGGCTGGCGCGCGTCTATCCGCAGGGTGCGCGGGTGAACGCAGCCGGGCGGCTGGAGATCGGCGGCTGCGACACGGTCGAGCTGGCGCGCGAGTTTGGCACTCCGGCCTACGTCTATGCCGAGGACGACATGCGTGCGCGGGCGCGGGCCACCCGGGATGCCTTCGCACAGCGCGCCGAGCGCTTCGAGGTCGTGTACGCGAGCAAGGCCTTCCCGTGCACCGCGGCGTTGCGGATCTTCGCGGAGGAGGGCCTGTCGTGCGACGTCGCCTCCGGCGGCGAGCTGCACCTGGCGCTCGGCGCGGGCTTCGAGCCCGAGCGGATCTACATGCACGGCAACAACAAGGCCGTGGCCGAGCTCGAGCAGGCGATCCAGGCCGGGGTGGGCCATATCGTCGTGGACTCCCTCGACGAGATCGACCGCCTCCACCAGACGGGCGGGGGCGCGGGCCAGCGCGTGCTGCTGCGTGTCACCCCCGGGATCGACACGGACACCCACGAGAAGATCCAGACCGGCCAGCTCGACTCGAAGTTCGGCATCCCGCTGGCCCATCTCGGCCGTGCCGTCGAGCGCTGCGCGGCCGCCGGCCTGGAGCTGCGCGGCCTGCACGCGCACATCGGCTCACAGGTCGACGATCTCTCTGTCTACGGGGCGCTCACCGACGTCCTGCGCGAGATCGGCGACTATCCGCTGCTCAACCTCGGCGGCGGCTTCGCGATCGCCTACACGCGCGAGGACCGCCCCCCGCCCGTCGAGGCCTACGCCGACGCGATGCTGCGCCGCGCCCCCGAGGACGTCACCGTGCTGTGCGAGCCGGGGCGCTCGCTGGTGGGTAACGCCGGGGTGACGCTCTACACGGTCGGCACCGTCAAGGAGATCCCCGGGGTGCGCACCTATGTGGCGGTCGACGGCGGCATGTCCGACAACCCGCGCCCGATGCTCTACGGGGCGACCTACGAGGCTGACCTGGTGGAGCGGATGGGAGATTCGGACCCGTGCCGGCTGGTGGGGATGCACTGCGAATCCGGGGACGTCCTGGTGCCTGCCGCGGCGCTCGAGGCCCCGCGGCCAGGCGACGTGCTGGCGATACCCGCCACGGGCGCGTACGGTCACGCGATGGCCAGCAACTACAACGCCGTCTGCCGCCCGCCAGTGGTCTTCTGCCGCGACGGTGACGCGCGCGTCGTGGTGCGCCGAGAGACCTTCGACGACCTGACCCGGCGTGACGTCTCCTAGCTCCGCCGCCGGGGGCGCGCAGCCATTCCGGGTGGGAGTGCTCGGGGCGGGCACGGTGGGCGCCGCCTTCGCCGACCTGCTGGAAGCGCGCGCGGACGCCATCGCCGCCGAGATGGGGAGACGGCCCGAGGTCTCGGGCGTGCTCACCCGCAGCCGCGGCGAGTTCGACGAGATCCTCGACTCGAGCGAGCTGATCGTCGAGCTGATCGGCGGTACCGAACCGGCGCTCGACTACGCGCTGCGCACGCTGCGCGCCGGGCGCCACCTGGTGACCGCCAACAAGCAGCTGCTCGCGCACCACGGCGAGGAGCTGTTCCTGGCCGCCGGAGAAGCGGGCGCACAGCTGCGCTTCGAGGCGGCGGTGGCGGGCGTTGTGCCCGCCATCCGCGTGATCTCCGAGACGCTGGCGGCGGCTCACATCGAGCGCGTGCACGGGATCGTGAACGGCACCACCAACTTCATCCTCACCGCAATGGAGCGGACGGGCGCCTCCTATGAGGAGGCGCTGCGCGAGGCCCAGCAGCTCGGCTACGCGGAGGCCGACCCCACCGAGGACGTGACCGGCGCGGACGCTGCAGCGAAGATGACGATCCTGGCCCGGCTCGCGTTCGGAGCCCCGGTCAGGCTCGCGGACGTGCCCTTCGAGGGCATCGAGACCGTGACCGCCGACGACATCGCCTACGCGCGCGAGCTGGGGCTGTCGCTGAAGCTCATCGGCAGCGCCGAGCGCGTCGACGGCGGCCTGTCGGTGCAGGTGTATCCCGCCTTTCTGTACGCCGGCCACCCCCTCGCGACCGTCAACGGGTCGTTCAACGCCGTCACGATCGAGTCTCCGGCCATCACCGAGATCACCCTCTCGGGCCCCGGCGCCGGCGGCAGCCAGACCGCCTCGGCTGTGCTGGGCGACGTGATCTCGGCCATGATCCCGCCGCCGTTCAACCCCCCGCCCGCGGAGCCGATGCCGCTGGTAGTCGACCGCGAGTCGGCGTTCTACCTGCACGTGGAGGTCGCCGACCGGCCCGGCGTGCTGGCGCAGGTGGCGGAGATTCTCGGTATGCAGGGCGTGTCGCTGGAGTCGCTGGTGCAGAAGGGGATCGGCGACGACGCCCGGCTCGCGATGGTCATGCACCCGGTGCTCGAATCGCGCTTCCGGGCGGCGGTGGAGCTGATCGGCCGGCTCGACTTCGTGCGCTCGGCCCCACGGGTGATCCGGGTGATCTC
Source organism: Solirubrobacterales bacterium (assembly GCA_038233455.1). Classification (GTDB taxonomy): domain Bacteria; phylum Actinomycetota; class Thermoleophilia; order Solirubrobacterales; family Thermoleophilaceae; genus JAAYBF01. The sequence goes on from JBBSLY010000015.1 coordinate 2,848, forward strand.
GGAGACCTTCGAGTGAGGGTGCGGATGGCCGCCGGGGGGCACGCGCCGGCGGCCGCCGGGCACGGGCCGCCGCGGTGAGCCTCTGGCGCTACGCCGACCGGCTCCCCGTCGAGCCGCTCGTGACCCTGGACGAGGGCGACACCCCGCTGGTGCGAGCGCCCTTTCTCTCCGAACGCACGGGATGCGAGGTGTGGCTCAAGCTCGAGGGCGCGAACCCGACCGGCTCCTTCAAGGATCGGGGGATGACCGTCGCCGTCTCGGCCGCGGTGGCCGAGGGCGCCGAGGCGGTCGTGTGTGCCTCGACCGGCAACACCGCGGCGAGCGCCGCCGCCTACGCCGCGCGCGCCGGCCTGCGCGGAGCGGTGATCGTTCCGGAGGGCAAGATCGCCACCGGCAAGCTCGCGCAGGCGCTGATGCACGGGGCGCGCGTGGTGGCGCTGCGGGGCAACTTCGACCAGGCGCTGGCGCTCGTGCGCGAGCTTGCCGAGCGCCACCCGGTGTCGCTCGTCAACTCGGTCAACGACTTCCGCATCGAGGGCCAGAAGACCGCCGCGTTCGAGGTATGCGACGAGCTCGGCGAGGCCCCCGACGTGCTCTGCATCCCGGTCGGCAACGCCGGCAACGTGACCTCCTGGTGGCGTGGCTTTCAGGAGTACGGCGCCGCGCCCCGGCTGCAGGGCTATCAGGCCGAGGGCGCCGCGCCGCTGGTGCACGGCGCGCCCGTCGAGAGCCCGGAGACGGTGGCCTCGGCGATCCGGATCGGCAACCCCGCCCGGTGGGAGGACGCGATGGGCGCGATGACGGGCTCGCGCGGGGAGATCCGCGCCGTGACCGACGAACAGATCCTCGCCGCCTACGAGCTGCTTGCCGCGCGCGAGGGTGTCTTCTGCGAGCCCGCTTCCGCGGCCTCGGTCGCCGGCCTGCTGGCCCATGGTGCGGAGGGGCGGGTCGTGTGCGTGCTCACCGGGCACGGTCTCAAGGACCCCCAGACCGCCATGAACCGAGCCTCGTCCGTGATCCCCTGCGAGCCCGTGATCGATGCCGTCGAGGCGGCGGTGATCGGCTCGTGAACCGCAGGCGGCTGGTGCGGGTGCCCGCGTCCTCGGCCAACCTCGGACCCGGCTACGACGCGCTGGCTGCGGCCCTCTCCCTGCACCTCGAGCTCGAGGTGGAGGAGGAGGGAGGGTTTGGCGTGGAGTGCGACGTGCCCGGCGTGCCGCTCGACCGCTCCAACCTGTGCGTGCGGGCCTTCGAGGCGCTGCGCCCGATCGACGGGCACGTGTTTCGGATCAGGTCCGAGATCCCGCTGTCCGCCGGGCTCGGCTCGAGTGCCGCGGCGATCGTCGCGGGCTTGAGCGCCGCCGATCACATGTACGAGCTCGACGCCCCGATCTTCGAGGTGGCGCGCGAGCTCGAAGGCCACCCGGACAACGTGGCGGCCGCCCTGCTCGGCGGCTTCGTGGTCTGCGCCGGCGACGAGCCGACGCGCTTCGAGCCGCCCGCCGGCCTCGAGGGCGTGATCGCCATCCCGCTGTCGCAGGTGGCCACCGCCGACGCCCGAGCGGCGCTGCCCGCGGAGGTCCCGCTCGCCGACGCCGTCCACAACGTGGCGCATGCGTCGCTGCTCGTGCTCGGCCTCGCCCGCGACGACTTCTCGCTGATCGGGCGCGGCCTCAGCGACCGCCTGCACCAAGACCGTCGCGCGGGGCTGTATCCGCGCTCGATGGAGCTGCTGGGGCTGGCCGAGGAGTTGGGCGCGGTCGGGGCGACCATCTCCGGCGCGGGCCCGGCGGTCCTCTTCTGGTGTCACTGGCAGCAGACGGGGTCGCTGCTCTCCGCGCTGTCGGAGCGGGCGGGCGACTGCGACGTGCGGCGGGTGATCTTCGCTCCCGGCGGGGCCGACGTGAGCGAGATCGAGTGAGCCGCGAGCCCGTCAAGGCTGCGGGCGGGGTGGTGGTGGACGTCGAAGGGCGAGTGCTGCTCGTCCACCGGCCCCGCTACGACGACTGGACGCTGCCGAAGGGAAAGCTCGACCCGGGGGAGACCTTCGAGGCTGCCGCGCTGCGCGAGGTGCGCGAGGAGACGGGCCTCGCATGCGCGCTCGGCCGGGAGCTGCCCGGCACCTCGTACCGCGATAACAAGGACCGCCCCAAGGTCGTGCGCTACTGGCAGATGGAGGTCGAGGGGGGCGAGTTCGAGCCCAACGACGAGGTCGACGAGGTGCGCTGGCTGGCTCCTGGCGAAGCGGCGGAGCTGCTCAGCTACGACCGCGACCGCGAGGTGCTGCAAGCCGCCGGCGGGTGACCAGGCCCGTGGCGGTGAGCGCGAGCCCCAGCACCACGAGGGCGAGCAGCTCGAGGCCGGTGAAGGGGAGCGAGCCGGTGTCGTCAGCGGTCACGGTCGCCCGCGATGCCCCGGTGTCGTCCCCGCCGCCCGACGAGCCGGAGTCGTCGCCCGAGCCGGAGCCGGAGCCGGGGCTGGACGTCGGTGCCGGGGCGGCGGCCGCCTGCGCGCGCGGGTCGCCCACCAGCAGCTCGACGTTGCGGTCGATCGGCTCGCCCTCGCCGTTGGGCTCCCCGAAGGCCGGAGTGCCGCCCGACTGCGGATCGTTGTAGGCGAAGGTGCGACTCAGCGAGGCCAACTCCGCCGTGCCGAAGTCGGCCACGGCTGCAGCGTTCGCGAGCGGGCCCTTTTTCGCCGCGCCCGCCTTCCCCGCCGCGCCGGCCGACCTCGTCACGGGGGCGGGGTCCGGCGCCGGCGCGGCGACCGCCGACGCGTGATCGAGGATCGTGTCGAAGATCGAGAGCGTGCCGTCGCGGTTGTCCATCACGTCGATCAGGCGGTTCTGCTGGGGCCAGTCGACCTCCGCGGCGGTGCGGATGCTCCAGAACCCGCGGCCGTCCTCGCCCTTGAACGCCTCCACGCTGTTCACGTGCGAGTGGCCCGCCACCCAAGCGATCACGTGTGGGAAGCGCAGGGCCAGCTCCTCGAGGTCGGAGCCCAGGTGGATCGGCGAGCTGCTGCGCGGATCGAGGTCGCAGCCGGGGTTGACGTCATGGCTTGGCCCGTCGCCGTCCGGAGGCGGCACTGCGGTCGGGTCGGTGCACGGAGCGGCCGCCTCGTCGGGCACGTTGGCCTCGAGGCTCGCGATCGCGTGGTGGCTGTAGAGGAAGATCAGCTCGTTGCGAGCCGTCGCCTCCTCCAGCTCGCCCTCGAGCCACTGGAACTGGGGATCGTCGACGTTGCCGGCGGCGCTCGGGCCCGCCACGCCGCCCTCGGAGACGGTGTCGAGCGCGATGAACCGAAAGCCCGGCTTCGGGCTCCACGAGTAGTAGCCCGCCGCGCCGTTGGACGCGCTGGCCTCCTCCGGATCCACCAGCCCGAAGCCGTGGGCGTTGGCCGACTTGCCGGTTGCGTGCAGCGCCTTGTACTGCGGCTTGCTCACGAACTGGCGCTCCGGGTCCGGCGGGACGAAGCCGACCTTGGTCGGATCGCTGGTGAGCAGCCCCGAGATCGCGCCGGGCGTGAGCCCGGCGAGCGCCTCGCCGATGTTTGCGGGGTTGCCCACTTGGCCGAAGACCTTCAGGCAGCCGGTGGCGACCGTCTCGAGTGGCGCTGTGGCGTCCTCGTTGCCCTGCACCAGCCCGTCGTGGTTGCCGAAGGTCACATACGAGGGCACGTCGAGGCCCTCGGCCTCGAAGGGCTCCTGGGCGCGATCCATCAGCCTGGCGTGCTTCGGCCATGTCGCGAAGGTCGAGCCGCGCGGGTCGTCGGGGTCGTAGAAGGGGGGATCGGCGCCCTCGACGTAGTCGTCGTAGTCCTGGACGCCGGTGTAGCGCGGGGCGTCGGTGGGGTCGAGGGTGGTCGCCGTCACAGCGCTCTTACAGACCGGGTCGTAGGTGGAGGCGTCCGCCACGCCGCTGTTGGGGTCCACAGTGCCGCCTTCGAGCAGGCCCACCACCAGCTCGGTCTCGTTTCGCTGTTGGTTGTCGGCCGAGTCGCCGGTCGTCACCGTGAACTCCATCTTGGCCCGCGCGCCGGCGCCGTCGGCGACCGTGCTCGCGTCCACGAAGCTGTTCATCTGCGCGATCGCGCGGTCGACCGTGTGCGGCTGCAAGGCTTCCCACGGCCGCCACGCCGAGGAGAAAGGCGCTGGAGAGGGTGCCGGGTCGAGGAACTCGACCCGCGCGGGCGACTCCTCGTCGATGATGTGCATGTCGGTGAGCTGGCCGAAGTAGAGCAGCGACCGTCGCCGGCCCTCGCGGCCCGGCTGGGCCTTGGCGATCGCCTCCCTGGTCACGAACGGCTCGCCGGGGGCGTCGCCCAGGGAGCGAAACGGACCCTCCGCGCCCGTGCCCAGCACGCGTGCGTCCAGCGTCGAACGGCCCAGGATGTCGCCGCCCGCCTGCCCGCTCGCGATCCCCGCCGCGCCTAGGCACACCAGCGCGGACGTGGCAGCTGCTGCGGTGATCCCTCTCCTACCCACGCCGCGACCGTAGCATTCACACGGCTGTTACAGCCCCGGTTCGGCAGCCGCTCTCGGTCGGTCAGGCGGGCGACTTAGCCGAGCCCGCCGCGACTGCGGGCGGCGTCCGGTCGGCCCACGGGTTCGCGGCTTCGAGCTGCGTGCACACCGCCAGCAGCAGCCCCTCCCCCGCCGGGGGACCCACGAGCTGGGCGGCCGTCGGCAGGCCATCTGCTCCCTGAAGCAGGGGGATCGAGATCGCCGGCTGGCCGGTGATGTTGAACGGGGCGGTGTAGGGCGTGAACTCGCCCGACTTCTTGAACTCATAGGCGGGGTTCTCCCCGCAGGGGTCGACCTCGCCGTGGCGAACCGGGCGCTTGGCGAGCGCAGGCGTGAGCACCAGGTCGTAGTCCCCCCAGAAGGAGACCACACCGCGTGCGAAGGCCTGCATCGTCGCGAGCGCGCCCAGGTACTCGGGCGCCTTGAAGCCCATACCGGTCTCATACAGCCACATGCTCAGCGGCTCGATGTTCTCGGCGCTCGGCTGGGTGCCCGTCGTCAGCTGTCCGTGCATCACGCTCACGGCGATGTTCGACGCCCACAGCACGGAGAAGACCGGCAGCAGGTCGGCGTCCTTCCACGGTGCGTCGACCTCCTCGATCTCGTGTCCGAGCGCCTCGAGCGCCGCTGCGGCCTCACGGGCGCCGCGCTCGCACTCGGGGTCGAGCTCTGACTCGATCGGCATGTCGAAGGTGAGCGCCACACGCAGCTTGCCGGGATCGCGCTGGGCGAGCTCCGCGAACGGCGCCTCCGGCGGCGGCGCCCAGGAGGCGTCGCCCGGCTCGGGCCCGGCCATCACGTCGAGCAGCGCCGCGGCGTCGGCGGTGGTGCGGGCGAAGGCACCGTCGGTTGCGAGGAAGTGCTCGCCCACGTCGGGCGCATGGGAGATCCGCCCGCGCTGGGGCTTGAGCCCGACGAGGCCGCAGCAGGCGGCGGGTATGCGGATCGAGCCGCCGCCGTCGCTGCCGTGTGCCACGGGTACCGCTCCGGCGGCCACGGCGCCGCCCGAGCCGCCGCTGGACCCGCCGGTGGTGCGCCCGGGGTCCCACGGGTTGCGGGCCGGGCCGAAGCGGCGTGGCTCGGTCACCGGCAGGATGCCGAACTCGGGCGTCTGGGTCTTGCCCATGAGCACGAAGCCCGCCTCGCGGAAACGGCGCACGAGGGCGTAGTCGTAGTCGGGCGTGAACTCGCCCAGCAGGTCCGAGCCCTGCGCCATGCGCAGGCCCGCCACGGGGGCGAACAGGTCCTTGATCGCCAGCGGCACCCCGGCGAAGGGCCGCGGGTCGCCTGCCTCGACGGCGTCCGCGGCGGCCAGCGCGCCGTCCGCGTCGACGAGCGTCCAGTGGTTCAGGGCGGCGTTGGTCTCCTCGATCCGCGCCAGCGAGGCCTCGGTCAGCTCCCGCGAGGTCACCTCACCGTCGCGGACCATCGTTGCGAGCTCGACGGCGGGCTTTCTCAGCAGATCCAGGTTCATGTGGGGAACCTACCGGCCGGCCGGCCAGGCGCCGGGAGCGGGCGGCGGGGGGCGGGCCGGCGCTCATGTGCGTGCGTGCCCGGGCCGCGAGGTGGGCCGGTTGGAAAGGCGGCTGGGTAGGAGGTGGGAGGAAGGGGGGTCTTGACTTAACCCGTCGATACGCCGGATTAAGTCAAGACCCCCCGGGTGCGCGGCGCCGAACCGGGGCCTCGGCGGAGGCCGCGCCTTCAGGCGGGCACGAGCTCGGCGCGCAGCTCGCTCAGCCGTCGCCGCTCGGCCTTCCAGCCCAAACGCTCGAGCAGCTCGTCGACCAGGCCGAGGTAGTCGGCGCCCAGGTCGGCCCGATGGTCGATGATCGAGACGCCGCGCTCGGCCGACTCGGCGTAGGCCACCGAGCGCCGGATGGCCGAGTCGAACACCTTCTTCCCGAAGCGCTCCTTGAGCTGCACGAGCGCCTCGCGCCCGTGCACGGTTCGCAGGTCCGCGATGTTGAGCACCACGCCGAGCCACTCGAGGTCTGGGTTGAGGCTCTCCTTGGCCAGCTCCACCACCTCCAGAGCCTGCTCCACGCCCTGAAGCGAGAAGTACTCGGCCTCGCTGGAGATCAGCGCGTGGTCGGCAGCCACGAGCGCGTTGACGGTGAGCAGCCCCAACGATGGCGGGCAGTCGATCAGGATCACCTCGTAGCGCTTGCCGGGCTCGCGCAGGGCGCGGCGCAGGGTCATCTCGCGCCCCATCTTGCCGGCCAGGATCAGCTCCGACTCCGCCAGCCCGAGGTTCGCGGGCAGCACGTCGTCGTGGATCGCGTCGATCGCCTTGGCCTGCCCGGTGAGCACGTCGGCCACCGTGGGATCGGCGTCGGCGGGCACGTCGAAGTAGTCGGACAGGTTGCCCTGCGGGTCCAGGTCGACGGCCAGCACCCCCACGTCGAGCCGGCGCAGCACGTCGCAGACGGTGCGCACGGTCGTCGTCTTGCCCGTGCCGCCCTTCTGCGACATGACTGCGATCGTGGTGGCCACGCGCGCGAAGATATCTGGGCGCACAGCCGACGCGGCGACCGATGCCCGTGGCACACGCTATTTGCGGGGTTTCGTCCACTCGACGCGGGCACGCGGCCCCCCTATAGTCAGCTCTGAACCTACCCGTCGCGCGCCCGCTCGGAGAAGGCGCGGAATCCGAGGAGGAGCACATGCCCCACCCCGCCCCCGAGGCACCGCGCCCGCCGCGCGGCCACACGCACACCCAAGCGGTCGAACGGTTCTCCTCTACCGCCGCCTACAGGCCCCTGCGCCCGCCGGAGACGGTGGAGGACAGGGACGCCTGCGGTATCTACGCGTCGGTGAGCAAGGGCGCCCGGCCCTCGCACCAAGCGATCGCCACGGCGCTTGTCGCGCTCGAGAAGATGCTCCACCGCGCCGGCAACATCGACGGCGAAGGGGACGGCTGCGGCGTGCTGGTGGACATCCCGCGAAAGATCTGGGCGGAGGAGATCCGCGCCGGCGGGCACGCTTCCCGGCTGGCGCTCGACGAGCGCTTCGCGGTGGTTCACCTGATGATCCCCCGGGGACCCAAGACGGTGACCGCCACCCGGGAGCGGGCGCGCGCGCTGATGAGCAAGATCGGGCTGCGCGTGCTCGCGGAGCGCGAGGACGCAGTTCACTCCGCCGCGCTCGGCCCCGGCGCGCGCGAGGAGGAGCCCGTCTTCTGGCAGGTCGGGGGTCTGATCGAGGCGCCCGCCCTCGCCTTCGAGCTGGCCCTCGCCCTGGAGGAGGAGTGCGACGCGCACGTGGTCTCGTGCTCGACTGACACCGCGATCTACAAGGTGCTCGGTGCTCCCGCCGTGCTCGGGCGCTACTACCCCGACCTGCTCGATCCCCGCGCGGAGACCGTGTCCGTGCTCGGTCACAACCGCTACTCCACCAACACCTGGACCTCGTTCAGGCGCGCCCAGCCGTTCGGGGTGCTCGGCCACAACGGCGAGATCAACACGATCGTGCGGCTGCGCTCCGAGGCGAGGATGCTTGGAGTTCCGATCCACGCCGACGGGTCGGACTCCCAGGACCTCTCGCGCACCGTCGAGGCGCTGATCCACCGACATGGGCTGACCCTCGTCGAGGCGCTGGAGATGGCGCTGCCGCCGATCGCGGACGAGATCCGCGGCATGCCCGCCGAGCTGCGCGGCTTCTACATGTACCTGCGCCAGGCCTTCGGCCCGTTCGCGCAGGGGCCGGTGGCGCTGGTCTCGCGCTTCGGCGACGAGCACGTCTTCTCGGTCGACGCCCTCGGACTGCGCCCGCTGTGGCAGCTCGAGACGCCGGAGGCCTTCGTGTTCTCCTCCGAGCCGGGCGTGGTGGCCGTGGCCGACTCGGTCTCAGAGCCCAAGCCACTCGCCCCCGGGGAGAAGGTGCTCGTGGCCGTGGACCGCGTCCGTGGGCACACGCGTCTTCACGATCACTCCGAGCTGCAGGCCGAGTGTGCCCGCCGCTGGCTCGACCGCACTGCGGGGCATGGCCACGAGGCCGGCTACGCGACCGCCTTGACGAGCGGCGGCCCGATCGCGAGCTTCGAGGTGCCCGGCTACACCAGCGCGGGCCCCTCCGAGCCCGTGAAGGTCTCAGACAGAGTGCTGGGCGGCTTCGGCTGGCAGCGCGAGGACATGAAGCTCGTCCAGCAGATGGCGGCGACCGGGGCCGAGCCGATCGGGTCGCTGGGCTACGACGGGCCGCTGGCGTGCCTCTCACCGGAGCGCCAGAACCTGGCCGACTACTTCAAGGAGTCAGTGGCCGTGGTCACCAATCCGGCCATAGACCGCGAGCGCGAGGTAGAGCACTTCTCCTGCCGGGCGGTTCTGGGCCCGCGTCCGTCGCTGCACGCCGTGGCGCCCGAGCCGGGCACGGTGGAGCTGGCCTTCGGCGTTCTCTTCGGGGGCCACGACGCCCTCGCGCCCCTGTCGGACGCCTCTTACCGCGAGATCGCGCGCCGGCACGGGACGTCGCTGCTCGAGGACCTCTGGGAGGCCTTTCGAGGCCGGGCGACCGTGCTCGACATCTCCTGCCTGGAGTCCGAGGCCACGCCCGGCGCGATCGAGCGCCTCAAGCAGGAGGCCACGACCGCCGTGGCCGCCGGCAGCGAGCTGCTGGTGCTCTCCGATCGGACCGCGTATGAGGGCGACCGCCGCTACCTGGACCCGCACCTGGCGCTTGCCGCGGTGGACCTGGCGCTGCGCGAGCGCGACGTGGGTCGCGGTGGCCCGGCGGGCGACCACCCCGGCCGCGCGTCCGGCGAGCAGACCAACCTCCGCCGCCGCTGCGGGGTGGTGCTGCGCTCCGCCGCGCTGCGCAACGTGCACGACGTCGTGCTCGCCCTCGGCCTCGGCGCGGACGCCGTGTGTCCCTACGCCATGGTCGAGGTGTCGCTGGTTGACGACTACCGCTCCGACATCGACAACCTCGCAACGGCCCTGCGCAAGGGCATGGAGAAGGTGATCTCGACGATCGGCATCCACGAGGTGCGCGGCTACGCGCGGCTGTTCTCCTCGATCGGGCTGCGCCCCGAGCTCACGGCGATCTTCGACACGCCCGCCTACATGGGCTCGCAGGCGGGCGGCACCGG
>JBBSLY010000016.1:0-12424 GCA_038233455.1 Solirubrobacterales bacterium
CGGGCCGCGCCCGCGCCGAGGAGCCGTGGGCAGAGCCGCTCGCGGCGGCACGCGCGGTCAGCCGCGCCCTGCGCGAGCGCCGCGACGCGCGCGGCTCGCTCGAGGTCGACTCGCTCGAGCCCTCCTTCGAGTTCGATGACGACGGTCACGTCACGGGCGTGCGCTATGAGCAGGCCACCGAGTCGCACACGCTGATCGAGGAGCTGATGATCCTGGCCAACGAGCAGGTGGCGGGTCACCTCGGTGAACGCAAGCTGCCGTCGCTGTACCGCGTGCACGAGCGCCCCGACCCCCAATCGGTCGAGCTGATGGTGGCCCAGCTGGCCTCGCTCGACATCCCCACGCCGGCGCTGCCGAAGCAGATGAGCCCCCAGCAGGCAGCCGACGTGGCCGCGGAGGCGTCGAGGATGGCCGCTGCGTTCGTCCGCTCTACCGGGCGCGGGCGGTTCTCCTTCGGATCGCTGGTGCTGCGCTCGCTCAAGCAGGCCTACTACACGCCGCGCAACCTCGGCCACGCCGGCCTCGCGAGCCCGCACTACACGCACTTCACCTCGCCGATCCGCCGCTACCCCGATCTCGTGGTGCACCGCGCGCTGCTCGATTCGATCGGCCACGACGCGGCGGCTCCCAAGGCGGGCGAGCTCGAGCAGGTGGGCATCGAGTCGAGCGCCCGCGAGCGCGAGGCGATGAAGATCGAGCGCTCCGCCGACGACGTGTGCCTGGCGTTCCTGCTCGAGCGCTGCCTCTCGGAGGCGGGCGGAGGGGACCCGCCCGCGTTCGAGGGCGAGATCGTCGGCCTGGTGGGCGGGGGCGCGTTCGTGCGCTTCGCAGAGCAGGGTTTCGAGGGCTTCCTGGGCGCGCGCCGAATGCGCGACTGGTATGAGCTCAACGAGGAGGGCACGGCACTGATCGGCGAGCGTTCGGGCACCACGCTGCGCATCGGCGACCCGATCACGGTGGCGGTCGAGCGCGTGGACGCTCCGCGCGGGCGCGTGGATCTGGTGCCCGCCGCCTAGAGTCAGGCCATGGCCAAGAAAGCCAAGCGCAAGGCCGAGCCGGGCGACGTGGCCAGCAACCGCCAGGCGGCCTACCGCTACAACCTGCTCGACCGCTGGGAGTGCGGCATCGTGCTGATGGGCTCCGAGGTGAAGGCGATCCGCCAGGGCGGCGTGCAGCTCAAGGACGGCTACGCCGCGCTTGCCGACGGCGAGCTGTGGCTGCACAACGTGCACATCGCGCCCTACCAGCCCGCCGCGCGCGAGGGCCACGAGCCCGAACGCCCGCGCAAGCTGTTGCTGCATGCCAAGGAGATCGAGCGCCTCACCGGATCGATCTCGGAGCGTGGCCTGACCTTGATCCCCACCCGGCTGTACTTCAAGGGTGCGCGGGCTAAGGTCGAGATCGCCCTCGCGCGCGGCAAGGACCACTTCGACAAGCGCCGCTACCTCAAGGAAAAGGACCAGCAGCGAGAGATCCAGCGCGCGCTGGCGGAGCGATAAAGCGGCTACACGTCGCCGAAGTCGCGCTCGAGGAAGGTCGCGTCCATACCCACCGCCAGCGCCACCGCCAGGCCGATGTAGACGCCCGCGACCGCGAACCGCGTGCCGCGCGAGACGCGGTGGTAGGCCTGGGCCTCGGGCTCCTTGCGTGCCTTGAAGCGGCGGTAGGTCTCAAACCCGCCCAGCAGCAGGATCAGGATCATGATCGGGTTGGGCACGACGATCGCGAGCCCGACGAGCAGCGCGTAGCCGACGATCCACATGGTCGGCGACAGCGCAGCCATCGCGCGCCCGCCGTCGAGGGGCAGCACCGGCAGCAGGTTGAACAGGTTCAAGAAGAAGCCGACGAAGGCGAGCGCCTGGAACAGCTCGTTGCCGGTGAGCGCGTAGATGCCGAGCGGCACGAGCGCGCCGAGAGAGCCGAGCACCGGTCCGGCGAGGCCCACCCGCGCCTCGGCCGCGGCGTCCTTTGGCATCTCCTTCATCGCCACCAGCGCGCCGATGAAGGGGATGAACATCGGCGCGCTCGCCTTGATGCCCTCGCGGCGTAGCTGGAAGACGTGGCCCATCTCGTGCACGAAGAGCAGCACCACGAAGCCGACGGCGAACCTCCATCCCCAGATCAGCGTGTAGGCCCCGATCGAGACCAGCATCGAGGCGCTGGTGGTCAGCAGCTTGAGCTTGGGCAGGATCAACAGCAGGCCCTTGAGCTTTGCGCCGAACTTCAGCGCGATCAGCCCGGCGGCGGCGAGGGGCCCGCCGAAGCGCTTCCACGCCGGTGGCTTCTGCGCGGGCTCCGGCGTGTAGGCGGGCGGGTAGTAGTCGGGTCGCTCGGGGGCGGCGGGGCCGTAGGCCGGCTGGGTGGGTGCTCCATATGCGGCAGGCTCCGAGCCGGCGGGTTGGGGGAGGGGGACGCGCTGTTCCATCCTCATTCAGTGTGGCAGGCACCCCCTCAGTGCACGGTGGCTCGCAGGCGCCCGCGCGCCTCGCGGAAGTGGATCGCCTCGAAGGCGATCAGCCCCGCGGTCAGCGCTGCCATCAGGGTCAAGCTGAGCAGGGCATCGAGCTCGGTGGCGAGCGGGATGCACAGCAGCGCCGCCAGTGCGACTATCGGTCGATCTGGCGGCCGGTTCGACGGTGGCCAAGGGCCCGTCCTCGCTAGGCGCTCGCGGGCTACAGCCCGAAGCGCACCCCGGTCAGCTCCTCGGAGACCTCCCACAGCCGCCTGCCGACCTCGGCGTCGCGGCCCTCCGGAATCACGTTCACGTGGGTGGGATTCCCGCGCATCTCCTGGAACCCGTCGGGCCCGTAGTAGTCGCCGCCCTCGACGCCGGGAGCGGTGGCCGCGTACAGCGTGGGGAGCGCTCCCTTGTCCGCGCCCTGGGCGACCACCCGATTGCTGACGCTCATCAGCCGCTTCATCACACCGGTCGGCCCGGTGCTCTGGAGGTTCGTCGCGCTGTAGCCGGGATGCGCGAGCACGCTGATCGCCGGGGAGTCCACGGCCCGCAGCCGCCGGTCGAGCTCGACCCCGAACACTGCGTTGGCGAGCTTGGACTGCTGGTAGGCCTTGCGCGGCGCGTAGCCGTCGCGCAGCTCCAGGTCGTCGAAGTGGATGTGGCCCTGCTTGTGCTCGATGCTGCTCAGGGTCACGATCCGACCCGCGTCGGCGCGCTGAACCGCGTCGAGCAGCATGCCCGTGAGCGCGAAATGGCCCAGGTGGTTGGTGCCGAACTGCAGCTCGAAGCCGTCGTGGGTCTCCTGCTTGGGAGTCATCATGATGCCCGCGTTGTTGATCAGCAGGTCGAGGGTCTCGCCCTTCAGATCGTCGGCGAACTCCTGCACCGACTCGAGCTTGCCCAGGTCGAGGGCGCGTACCTCGATCTCGGCCCCGGGGGCCTCGCCGCGGATCTCCTGTGCGGCGCTCTCGCCCTTGGATGCGTTGCGCACGGCCATGATCACGCGCGCGCCCTTGCGCGCCAGCTCGCGCGCTGTGTGCAGGCCCAGGCCGCTGTTGGCTCCGGTGACGACGGCGATGCGCCCGCTCTGGTCTGGGATGTCCTCGCTGGTCCAGCCGCTCAACTCGATGCCCTTCTGTCGTGGATGGCGCCATGCTCTCACGTGGCCGACCTCGGCTGTCACGATCCATGTGATGGCCGCTCTCGACGCCACCGACGCACTCCCGCCCGGGCCGCGCCTGCCGCGGTGGATGCAGACCGCGGGCTTTCTCTTCTTCCCCGCCGCATGGATCGACCTGTGCCGGCGCCGCTACGGCGACGTGGTCACGTTTCGCAGCCTGTTCGACCCGCGCTTCGTGATGGTCCTCGACGCAGAGCTCGTCAAGCAGGTGTTCCGTGGCTCACCCGATCGGCTGCACGCCGGGGAGGCCAACGCGCTGCTCGGCCCGGTGGTCGGCGAGCGCTCGGTGCTGCTGTTGGACGGGGCCGAGCACCTGCGTCAGCGCAAGCTGCTGCTGCCCCCGTTTCACGGCGAGCGGCTGTGCACCTACGAGGAAACGATGCGCGACGCCGCCGACTGCGCGATCGACTCCTGGCCCATCGGCGAGCGGTTCACGCTCATCGACTCGATGCAGGCGCTGACCCTCGACGTGATCGTGCGCACCGTCTTCGGAGTCACCGACCACGAGCGCGGCACCGAGCTCAAGCGCCGGCTGCGGGCGATGATCGGCCCCATCGCGTCGCGCTCGGCAGTGCTGGCCCTGGTGCTCACCGGCGGGCGGCGTGGCGCGGGCAGAGGCGAGGAGTTCGCGCGACGCCGAAGCGCCGTGGACGAGCTGATCTTCGGGGAGATCGCGGAGCGCAGGCGCGCCGGCGACCTCTCGGCGCGCGCGGATGTGCTCTCGATGCTCGTTGCGGCCCGCGACGAGCAGGGCAGCCCGATGACCGACGCCGAGGTGCGCGACGAGCTGCTCACCCTGCTCGTGGCGGGACACGAGACCACGGCCACCGCTCTGGCGTGGGCCTTTGAGCTGCTGCTGCGCAATTCGCGCGTCATGGCGCGCCTGGTTGATTCGCTGGCGGCCGGCGAGGAGACCTACCTGAGCGCCGTCGTTAAGGAGACGCTGCGGATCCGGCCGGTGATCTCGGGCGTCGGAAGGGTGGTCCGCGGCGACGAGCCGTTCGAGGTGGGCGGGTACGCGATCCCGCCCGGAATCGAGATCAACCCCTCGATCGCCGCGATCCACCGCCGTGCGGACCGCTACCGGGCGGCGCGCGACTTCCGCCCCGAGCGCTTCCTCGGTCCCGACCCGCCCGACACCTACACGTGGCTGCCCTTCGGCGGCGGCACGAGGCGGTGTCTGGGCGCGAGCTTCGCCGAGCTCGAGATGCGGGTGGTCATCCGGCGGGTCCTGGAGCGCGCGAAGCTGCGTCCGGTCGGCCGGCGGCCCGAGCGCGGCGTCCGGCGGGGGATCACCTTCGTCCCGAGGCGTGGCGCGCAGGTCGTCCAGACCCGCGCTCCGGCCCCGGCGCGCTGACCCCGCTGGCCGCGCGTCCGTGCTAAGCGGGGCAGCTCCACTCATACGTGCTCACGGCGGAGATCCCGCGGATCGCCTGGGCGCCGATCCGCAGCTGCGCCCAGGCGTGGGTCACCGGCGGGTTGCGCGGCAGCGTGCCGCGGTAGACGGTCACGAGCGTCTGCCAGCGCTTGATTCCGGGCTTGCGCTTCACGGTGCCGTCCGAGTAGCGCACGAGCTTGGTGGCCCTCACCATTCGCTTGCGCTGGCGCTTGAAGCGCACCTTGCGGCTGCGGATGGTGCGCATTCCGCGGTAGAAGGTCGAGGAGGCGAACTGGAGCAGCCCTTGGTAGGCGCCGTTGCCGGCGTACCAACGGTAGGTGGACTCGCACCCCACCCGGCGCGAGAGGCTGCCGGCGCTGATGTTCCAGCGGCGCGCCTCGAGGCGGATGATCCGGCGCACCTGGCGCGGGCCGGGAGTGGCCGCCGGGGTGAAGCGCTTGCGCACCACCCTGCGCTTGGGCGGTCGGAGCGACCTCACAGAGGTGATGCGCGCCGGCTCGGACTTCTTGACGGAGGAGTCCCTCGATGTGGACGAGTCGCCATCCGCCGACGAGTCGCCCGCCGGGGCCTCGGACTGGGCGTTTGCGGCGGGCGTCAGGGTGGCCGCACCCGCAAGCAGCATCAGGGCCGCGGCGATGGTCACCACCGCGATCGTCGATCTTCGATTGGGCTGCTCGGCGGCCGCTTGGGCCGGTACCGCGCGCAGAGTGAATCGGCGCATGTGGATCAACACCTCCGGTGTCGGTCAAGCTCTGCCCGTGCCCTCGAGGGGTGACGGGCCGGTCGCGTGCCCCCTGATCGCGTGTCAGCGCGATTCCAGGCCCCGCCGCCGACTGGTTCGGTCCGACGGAACGAGGGGGCCCGCTTCAGCGAAGTCCACCCGAACGGGCGTTCGCTGAACCATCACCTCAGCAGCCAGTCAGGCCGGCGTCCGTGACGTGGGTCACGCATATGTCATCTAGGTATGTAGACTCAGGCGAGCATGGCGAGCAGGCCGATCTAGGCGGCGAACGCTGGACCGAAGGACTCGACGATTCCGACAACGTGGGAACGGATTTGACGAAGCTCGGCGCGGCCAATCGGGGGCTCCGAGCCTCCGTAGACGAACTCCATCTCGAACCCGACGTTGACGCCCATCTCGGGTCTGCCGCTCCGCGTCCGGGCACGCGCAAGCTCGACGCCTGACGCGATCTCTGCGCCTCGATTGACGACTACATCCACATGATCTGGCCGTGGGGTCACTGCCCACGTGTTGGCAGGCACTTCCTCGCGTAGGGTCATCAGCGTCGGCAAAATCACCTGATGTTTGTCGAGATTGCTGAGTGCGGCAAGCGCGACGAGCGCCGCTGCGTGCGGTGAGGCCGGGTCTTGGTACGGCTGGAGGCTCTTGATCGCGTCGATGTCGCCCTGGTCCATTCCGCGCATCGTTCGCTCGAACTGTTTGCGGGCGGCAGGATCGGCGTATGGGTCGTCATCCCATATGGGGAAAGCCGTGCGTTTGTCCGGTGTGTTGCCTGCGCGTTCTACAAGGCGACACGCGAGATGGTCGAGTGCCGCACGCGTGTTTTGGACGGCATCGCCCACGATGAGACCCCATCGAGGCGGTGGGGGCTTCAGGACACGCCTACAGCGGACAACGCGCCAAACCGATCCGTCTGGACCGTGTTCGTCGGCCTCCTCGTTGTCGATGATGTCGCGTCCCGTGCCGAACCACTCTTCGTACTCGCGCAGAAGCGCTTCGAGGTGTTCCTCGGCACGTCCGAGCTTGGACCGACAACCGTCTAGGTCCGACTCGCCGGGGTTGGCTTTAGGCTGCATCCATGGGCGACCCTAAGCCAACCCAGAAGACTCAGCCAAAGAAGGGCAAGCCGGTGGAGATCCCGGTGCCGAAGCGCAGCGAGTTCGACCGGCTGCTGGCGAAGGTCGAGAAGCCTTCTACGTCCAAGAAGTAGCGCGTTTGCAGGCAGGCTTCGGGCCTTCCTTGCCGAAGGGAGGCCCCGATGAATCCCCGAGACTCCCTGCGGACGGGCGTCATACACTGCGAGGACAACCTGCGCCGCTTGGCGGAGATGCCAGCGGAGTCGGTTGACCTCATCTACCTCGACCCGCCGTTCTTCTCCAATCGCACCTACGAAGTCATCTGGGGCGACGAAGCCGAGGTCAGGTCTTTTGAGGATCGGTGGGAAGGCGGAATCAACGTCTACATCAACTGGATGCGGGAGCGTGTCCACGAGATGCACCGGGTGTTGAAGCCGACCGGCTGTCTCTACCTCCACTGCGACTGGCACGCCAACTCCTACCTGCGCGTGATGCTCGATTCAGTCTTCGGGCCTAAGCAACTGCAGAACGAGATCGCGTGGTGCTATCGCGGCGGCGGCGTTTCCAAGAAGCGGTTCGGGCGCAAGCACGACACGATTCTCTTCTACGCGAAGGGCAAGAAGTTCTTCTTTGAGCCGCAGTTCGTTCCGTACTCGCCGGAAACGATGAAACGAGTCGGTAAGAAGGGCCTGCGAGTGAATCGCACCGAGATCGACGTGGAGCGCGGCGCACACATGCCCGACTGGTGGACCGACCTCAACGCTCTGCAGACGTACTCGCCGGAGCGCGTCGGCTACCCAACCCAGAAGCCCGAAAGCCTCCTCGAGCGAATCATCACCGCAAGTAGTCGACCTGGCGACATCGTGCTGGACCCCTTCTGCGGCTGCGGCACTGCAATCGCGGTCGCCCATCGTCTAGAGCGCCAATGGATTGGCATGGACATCAGTCCCACCGCCGTGGGGGTGATGCAACTCCGCCTTGAGAGGCAAGGCGCGAAGGTCGACCTCATCGGCCTACCCGTGACAGTGGATGACCTGAGGGACCTGAGGCCCTTTGAGTTCCAGAACTGGGTGATCCAGCGAGTCCACGGCACACACTCGCCGCGTAAGTCCAACGACATGGGCGTCGATGGAGCGTCGTTCATGGAACATCTACCCATCCAGGTCAAGCAGTCCGAGAAGGTCGGCCGGAACGTGGTCGACAACTTTGAAACGGCCGTGGAGCGAGCCGGGAAGCACAAGGGCTACATCATCGCCTTCAGCTTCACGAGGAACGCCCGCGAAGAGGCAGCGCGGGCGAAGGCCGAGAAGGGGATGGAGATTAAGCTGGTTGAGGTCTCCACGCTGGTCGAGGCTGGCACCGATCGAATAACCCCGCAGCTCGCGGAACTGTTCCCGAAACTGCCCAAGTCCTTCCTAGACTTACCGCTGCCCGCGTCTCGGACGAAAGCTGCTCGGCCTTCTGCTGACGACCTGATCGTCAGCGACAGGACTTTGGAGATCGTCGCTTAGCGAGCGGCGCGCTGCAGCAACGCCTGGAACATCGGCGTCCGCGAGTGGCGCTGCGAATACCGCCAGGAGTATTCGTCTAGGTAGGACTGCAGGTAGCGCGGGGAGACGTGCTTGTAGGTGCCGCGCATCCCGGTCTTGAGGTTGCCGAAGAACCCTTCGATGGTGTTCGTGTGGGTGTCCCCGTCGACGTAGTGGCCTGCGGAGTGGTTGATGACGCGGTGGTCTAGGAACTCGCGTCGGAGGGGCTTGTAGGCCACCCAGTCGTCCGTGATGAGAAGGGAGGACGGGTTGACGTTGGCCCGCACTTCTCTACTAAGGCCGGCTCCCCTACGGGACGGGATCACACGGAGCCGGACACGGCCGCCGCGTTCGACCATGCCGAGGATGGTGGGCTTGGCCTCACGGAACGCTGCGGCCTCAGATCGGGTCCGGTGCTTGCGGCGAGGCTTGCCACCCCACGCGGTCTCGTCCACTTCCACGTCGCCGTAAAGCTGTTCGTCGTCGTCAAGGTCGTTCATCAGCTCGTGCCGAATGAGCTTCATCATCCGGTGCGCGGTCTTGTACCCGACGCCAAGCTCTCGCTCTAGCTGCTTGGCGGAGATTCCGCAGCGAGTGCTCGCGATCAGGTAGATCGCGTAGAACCACAAGTGCAGAGAGGTCGTGGACTTCTGAAAGATCGTGCCCTTCATCGGGTGGACGTGAAGGCCGCAGGAGTCGCAGGTGTACGACGCCCTGGTCTTCGTCCTGTGGAACTTCCGTTCCCGGTTGCACTTCTCAGACGGGCAATGGGCGTGATGGCCGTCCGGTGCGAAGCGGTCGCGCCACAACCTGTCCAGGCAGGCCGTGTCGTCGGGGAACTCCTGCATGAACTCCATGAGCGAGTAGTCCGACGAAGACGACGCTTGGCGGATCGGGTTGTTTCGGTCGTTCGCTGCCATGCGCACAGTATACATACTCTGAAGACATATGCGTGACGTGGGTCACACGCGGAAATCCCCTGCAAATGAGCTTGCAGTGGTGGGCGTCGGAGGTCCGGCTTTCGCGGCTCCGAAGTGAGCGGGCCCAGCCGGGGCTACAATGAAGGTGCTTCACACGGGGACGACAGGCTTCGACGTGGACGTATCCGTGGGAGCAGTTGCGAGCCGAGGTCGCCGGTAGGCCTCGTAAAACAACCGGCACCAACACAAATGCGGATGAGAACCACTCGTTCGCGCTCGCTGCCTAGCTCAAGCTAGCCAGCGGTGCTCTCGGCCTCGCCTAGCCCGCGGGGGAGATGTCCGGGATCAACCAGCGGGCTTGCTCCCTCCGCGCGCCTCTGGCGGAGGGGGGACTCATCACAGAGGCTGGTCCCCGGCAACCCAGCCGGCCAGGCGACCCGGGGACGAGATCAGAGGGCCGGATACGCTCGTAGAAGCTGTTCTCCACGCGGCCGCGGACGTGGGTTCGATTCCCACCGTCTCCACTTACGCAAAGAATTCGAACCGCCCTCCGAGGGGCTTCCTTCGGGGGGCGTTTCGACGAGGGCGAGGGCGTCGATCGCGGTGACCGCGCGGTAGTAAGGTCGGCCAACGTCCACGGGGACGGGCTTGAGCTGGATCGGTCCAAGCAACTCCCGCAGGATCAGCGCTGAGCGACCCGTGCGTGCCTCAAGCACATCTTGGAGCCCTGAGACCCGTTCGCTGATCCACTCGATCGGCGGGGCCCGGAAGACCTTCTCGCGCGAGCAGCGGAGGCCATCGACATCCTCGCGTAGCGAGAGGACCTTGCGCTCGGTCTCCGCGAGGGCTTGTCCGAGCGCCTTGCTTCCGCGGCCCTCGCCGATGAAATCGAGGAAGTTGGCGAGCCGCCGCTCCTCGGCCGCCAGTTCGGCCTCCTTCAGCCGGATCGTCTCCGGCAGGTCCGAGCGCAGCCGCTTCACCTCCGCCTCGACCCGCTCGAGCACGTAGCGGATCTGCGCGGGATCGCTGATCCGCTCGCGGACTGCATCGACGATCACCTTCTCGGCGAGCTTGCGCCTGACGAGCATCTTGTTGTCGCAGGCGCCCTTTGCCGCGCCGAGGCAGCCGTAGTAGCCGCCGGCTTTGCCGCTCACCTGGGCGATCGTCGCCCCGCAGAAGCCGCATTTCATGGTCCCCGAGAGCAGATGGGTCGGGAAGTCGGTCTGCCGGCTGCCCTGGCCGGAGGAGAACCCTCGCCTGCCGTTGCCAGCCGGCCAGTTCCGGCGGACCTTTTTCCGGCGGGCCCGGACCTCGTCCCACAGCTCCGCGGGCACGACGCGGAGGCCTTCGTCTTCATGGGTCCGCCACTCCGACTCGGGCTTCTCGAACCGGCGGCGCCTGCCCGTACGTGGATCACGCCTGCTCTCTGTGCGGTTCCAGATCCAGCGGCCGACGTACTTCTCGCTGTCAAGCATGCGGCTGATCGTGGCTGGAGACCAACCCTTCGCGCTCTTGAACCGACCGGGGACACCCTGTTCGTTCAGCGCACGGACGATCCCCGTGAGCGACTGCCCATCCGCGTAGGCCTTAAACACGCGCAGCACCGTGGCGGCCTCCGAGGGCTCGATCTCCATGGCGTAGCCATCCGGACGGGGCCGCCCCTTCTTGTCCATGCGCATCTCGCCGACGGGGACCGAGCGAAATCCAAAGGTCCGCTCGCCGACGAAGAAGCCGCGATCCTTCTGCCCCATCTGTCCCCGCAGCGTCTTCTTCTTCAGGTCTCGCAGCTGGAGCTCGTTGAAGATCCCGCGGATCTGGATACCGAGCGTCGATTCCTCGTCGTTGCTGTCAAGGCCGTCGGCGACGGAGATCACCCGAATGTCCTCGAAGTGGAACTCCGCCAGGATCGAGAGCATCAGATAGTTGTCGCGGGCGAGCCGCGAGAGGTCATCGACGAGAACGGCCTCGAACTCGCGGGAGGGGAGGGCGGCGAGCAGCGCATCAAGCCCGGGCCGGTCCTTGCGCGCACCCGACTGTGCCTCGTCGCAGTAGACGTGCTCTTCGACGATCTCGAAGCTCTCTTTCTTCGCAAGTCGCCGGCAGGCCGATACCTGGTCGTCGATGCTCTCCTTGCGCTGGTTCTCGGAGCTGTAGCGGGCATACATGGCGGCTCTCATCCGCAACCTCCTTCGGTGGATGTTCGAGATTGGGGGATGGGGCTGCTCACTGGGTCGCAGTCGCGCTCAGCAGCCCCCTCCATCAGCCGCACGTACTCAGCAGCCAGCTCCGTTGCAATGTGGTCGAGCAGCTTCGTGGTCGACGCCGATTCCGTAGCGGTGTGTTCTGACGCTGACCTGACGGTCGGCCGGGCTGGCATGATGATACACAGTCTCTATCATCACTCGGACGGAACCACTCACTCCAGAGTGAGGTTGCGGGCGATCTCCGTCACGCTCAGCTCGAGCCGACCGAAGTGGCTTCCTTCGGGCCCGCCGAACCCTCGGGGCGTCTCCGCGGCGAGCGCCTTGATCCGTGCCTTCGCTTCGCGATCGACCTGGATCTGATCAAGCGGGATCCCGCCAAACAACTGTGGTCGAGCTTCCTCCACGCCTAGTGAGAAGTAGAGAATGCTTCCGTCCCCGACGATCACCCGCAGGTCCGGCGCCCGATCCTCGCGCAGGCTCTCCGGCAGCGTGAAGCCGTCGAGCTTGCTGCTCACTGACCGTTCGAACGCACGCAGCATTCGCAACGTAGCTCCGATCACGGCGACGGGCAGCATCAGCTCGCGCATCCTCAACGCGAGCGCAAACTCCAGGTAGTTCCTAGTCGAGAACCGCCGACTCGATCCGCGACCGGTGGCGTCCTGCAACTCCGGCGTCACGACATCCTTCTCGCAGAGGTGGATGAGCCGATGCTGAGGGGTCTCGAGAGCTCGGGCGAGCTCGGAGAGAGTGAACGAATGGTCCACAGCCATGATAGACCGAACCTATCACTGCGCCTGGACCGCGCTTGCCGTGAAGCGCCATTGCCGAATGGGGGGCTTTCTGCGCGAGCCAGGTCCACGATCGCGATGCACGACATCTGATCCCTTCGGGGTGGGCGTCAGGATCGGCTGGCGCC
>JBBSLY010000017.1:0-12389 GCA_038233455.1 Solirubrobacterales bacterium
GCAAGGAGCCGGGCACCAACTCGCTCGGAATGGTGCAGTCGAACTACTTCATCCGCGGGTATGCGATCCATGGCTACCACAGCGTGCCCGACTACCCGGCGAGCCACGGCTGCATCCGGATCCCGATCCCCAACGCGATGCAGGTCGACGCTCAGATCGAGATTGGCCAACAAATCTCCGTCTACCGCTGAGAGGCGCCTGAACCGGCGCTGAGAGGCGTCCTCGGTGGCTTGCCAGGAGGGGCTCCGGTGCTCGCCCGGCCAACGCCCGGGCTGCGCTCCTCGCCGCGCAGGCGGCGCTCCCTGCGTCCGCCGCTCCGCTTGGTTCAGGCGGCTCTCAGGGGCGTGGTTTGGGTCAGGGGGTGGAGGGCTCGGGCGCCGGGGCTTCCGTCTGCGCTTCTGCTTCGGGCGCCGGGACTTCCTCGGGCGCCGTCGCGATGTCCTCCGGCTGCGCGATCGGCTCCGCTTCGACGGGCGGGGCAGCCTCCGGCTCCGCGACGGGCCCTGCCTCCACCGGCGCCGGCTCGGGCGGCGCCCCTACAGGCGCGGCCGCCTGGGGTTCCGCCGGGACGGGCTCGGGCACCTGCTCCGCCACCATTGGCGCGGGTGTCTCCTCGACCACCGGCTGCGGCGCAACCGGTGCCGGCGCGGGTTCCGTCACCGGGGCTGCCGGCGCGGCCGTTCCAACCTGCTCGGGGGCGCTTGGGACGGGAGCTGGACTCACTACGGGCGCGGCCGCCTCGACACTTGGCGGGTCGGCCGCTTGCGGGGACGGAGCCGGCTTGGCTGTGCGAGCCGCCGGAGCGCCCCCGACCGCGGTTCGGGCGGGCTGCCACCCCGATCTGCTCGACTGCCGTGAGGTGGCCTTGGCCGCCCGGGCGCGGGGAGCTGGGCGCACCGTCGGCTTGCCCGGTACGGCCGCGCCGCCCAGATAGGTGTCGGGGTTGCGCGCCTGCCCGTCGACGCGGGTCTCGAAGTGCAGGTGGGGTCCCGTGCAGCTGCCTGTGCAGCCGACGTAGCCGATCACCTGCCCGCGGCGCACGGTCTGCCCGGCGTTGACCGCAAAGCTCGACAGGTGGGCATAACAGGTCTCGAAGCGGGCGGAGTGCTTGACACAGACCATGTTTCCGTAGCCGCCCTGCACCCCCCGCGTGGTCACCACGCCGCACTCCGCGGCGCGGACCGCCGTGCCCATCGCGGCCGCGATGTCCACGCCGTCGTGGCTGCGTCCCCAGCGCGGGCCAAAGGGCGACGTGCGCACGCCGCGCACCGGGCTGGCCAGGCGCAGCGTCGCGCAGGTCGTGGCCGCGGGAGGTGCCGGCTCCGAGGGGGTGGGCGGGGTTGCCTGGACATCGTCACCGGCCGGCGCCTTCTCACCCGCGTCCGGTCCCGGTTCCACCCCGCCCGGCGCACCGGGCTCGGTCTGAGGCTCGGCGGCCTCACGGTCGCCGGCCGTGCGTTGCACCGCGGGTCGGGTCTGCGCCTCGCCGACCGCCGACGCCCGAGCCGACGCGCCGCGGGCAGCCTCGCCCGGCTCGAGCTCGCGGACCACCACGGCCACCGCGCCCTGCGATGTCCCCGCGCTTGCCGCGGCGCGCTCGAGCCCGAACAGCTCGGTCCAGGTGACCGGCCCGACCACGCCGTCGATCAGGATCCCCGACCGCGACTGGAAGTCGCGCACGGCCCTCTCCGTGACCGGTCCGTAGATCCCGTCCGCGGGCACACGGAGCCGCTCCTGGACGGCTTCCACGGCCGCGCCCGTGCTCCCGACCTTGAGCAGCATCAGGCCCCCGACCTCGCCCCCGATCGCTCGGTCGACCGGCGATGCGGCCAAGGCGCGTGTGCCCTGACCCGTCACGCCGGCGAGGATCTGGCCGGCCGGGCCGGCCACCATCAAGGTGGTGAGAGCGGTGGAGGCTCTGCGGCGGCGGTTCAGCCGCTTCCGGGCATCCGGCGTGATCGCCCGCCTGCGTCGGGAGCGCTGCATCGAGCGCTCCCAGGGGGTCGGGGACGCGAGGTCTCGCATGGGGATGGTCACCGTCGTGCTCCTCTTCCTTCGGGCCGGCGGGGTTAGCTGACGGGCTCGCGCTGGAAGTGCGCTACGCCGCTCGATGCGGCGATTCGCCCCTGCGGCCTGAGCCGCTTCGGGTCCCCCACTTCCCCACCCGGTAGGCGGGGAATTAGGCGCTTGGTAACTGTCGTCGTGGCCTACAGCACCGCAACGCCGCAAAGGTTGCGGTGTGACTCAGCTCGTCGACTCGCGCCAGTCGACTGACTTGCGGCGACGCTCTGGAATCGCGTTGGCCAGCAGCATGCCGCCCACTCCGTAGATCAGCAGCCCGAGGAGCCCGGGCACGGCCCGCTGGGCCCACACGTTGTCGGTGTCCACGAGGCCGGCGAACGGGGTGAGCAGGACGTCGTCGGCGTCGTCGATGTACTCCCGCGGGCCAGAGTGGCGTGCCTCACGGACGCGCTCGACCGACGGCGGAGGAGCCGGCTGGTCGATCTCGAGCTGGGAGGGCGCGGAGGTCGGCTTGTTCACCTCGTTCACGGCCTCCACCTGTTTGTCCTTGCCCTCGCCGGCCTTGTCGATCGCGAACAGGCCGAAGCTCGCCGCGACGAGCACGGCCGCGGCCACGGCGCAGATCCGGATCAGGGCGCCCATTGCCTCTACCATCGGCAGCCGCCGTGCAGAACCTGACCCCCGGATCTCGATCGCCGCGGTGACCGGCGCCCGCGAGCGACTCGTCTCAGAGCTGCGCGCTCACGCGCTGGTGATCGGGCGGGTGACGCTCTCCAGCGGCCGCGAGGCCGACTACTACGTGGACGCGAAGCGGGCGATCCTGAGGCCCGCCGGCTTCTCCGCGCTTGGGGAGCTGGTGGCCGCCGAGGCCGGCCGCCTGGGCGCGACGGCGGTGGGAGGACTCACGATGGGCGCCGACCCGGTGGCCTGCTCGGCTCTCGCCGCCGGCGCCGACGTCAAGGCCTTCTTCGTTCGTAAGGAGCGCAAGGAGCACGGCCTGCAGCGCTGGGTGGAGGGTCCGCCGCTCGACCGCGGGGAGCGGTGCCTGATCGTCGAGGACGTCGTGACCACCGGCGGCTCGACGCTCCAGGCGATCGAGCGCGTGCGCGAGGAGGGCTTCGCGATCGTCGGGGTGGTGAGCGTCCTCGACCGCCTGGCGGGCGGTGGCGAGGCCATCGAGGCCGCCGCCGAGGCCCCGTACGTCGCGCTCACGAACATCGACGACCTCCACCCCGACCGGCCGGACCGCTGAGGGGAGTGCCCCGAGCTGGATTCGAACCAGCGGCCTTCCCCTTAGGAGGGGGACGCTCTATCCAGCTGAGCTATCGGGGCGCCGCTCAGAAGATAGCCCGCCCACGGGCTCAGTCCTCCTCGTAGAGGGACTCGCGGGCCAGCTCGGCGCCGCGCTGAGCGAACAGGCGCACCTCCACGTAGTCGCCGGTGTAGTCGTCCAGGGAGACGAGGGTGAAGCGGTCCTCTGCCAGCACGCACTGATCGGTCGTCGTGGGGCCCAGCTCGGCGGTGACCACCGCCCCGTTGGCCACCAGCGACACGCCCCACACCAGCGTGATCACTCCTCGCCGCGACTCGGGCCCGCGCCAGTGGCCGATCTCCTGGTCTGAGAGGTCGAGCGTCCAGTCCGGATTGGCCTCCGCCGTCTCGTCGGTGTAGTCGACCACCGCCTCGAAGTCGGCCGCCTGCGCGCCCTCGTGGTCGCGCGTGTAGGAGACGAAGCCGAACAGCTCGAAGCCCTCCGAGGTCGGCGCGGTGGCGGGTACGTAGGTGCGACCGCCCCACGTGCGATCGGGAAACCACGTGATATCACCGGGCTCGCCCAGCTGCTCGTCGCTCTCGATCCCCGCGGCTGCGGTCCTGAAGTGCTCGCCGAGGGCCTCGGCCCAGCGCCCGTAGGGCAGCGGCTCCTGCGGGGGCTCGGCGGCGTGGCTGGGCAGTGGGCGTTCGGCTGGCGGCATGCGCCCGCGCAAGCTACAGCAGCACGGTGGCGATCAGCCCCTGGCGTCGCGAAGCAGCTCGGCCGCTCGCTCCGGGGCGAAGGAGCACAGCTCGACGCCCGACCCCAGCTCCAGGCCTGCGGGCTGCGCCAGGCGAGGCACGAGGTCAATCCGCCAGCAGAAGGACGCCGCGCCCGCCGGCGCGGTCCTGACCCATAGGTTCAGCCCCGGCAGCGCGCCGAGCGCACTCCGCAGGCGCCCCAGCACGTCGTGCAGCAGCGCCGCGCCCAGTGGCCCGTCGTCCTCGAAGCGCTGCCGTGCTGAGCGGGGAACGATTTGCACGTGGAAGGGCCCGCGCGAGGCGAACGGGCAGATCGCCACGACCTCGGGGTCCACGGCCACGAGGCGGTCGCCGCGGCGCACCTCCTCCTGGAGCACGTCGGCCAGCAGGTTGCGCCCCTGGGTCCGGTCGCGATAGGCGGTGAAGCGCTCGCGCTCGCGCGCGACCGAGGCGGGCACGAAGGGCAGCGCGTAGATCTGCGCGTGGGTGTGGGCCAGCGACGCGCCGGCCAGCCTCCCCTCGTTCACGATCACGTGCACGTAGGCGGCCCCGGCGTTGGCACGCATGCGCCCGCGCCACACGTCCATCGCCAGCTCGAGCCCGTCCGGCCCGAGGTCGTGCAGGGAGGAGACCGAGTCGGGCCCGTTGATCGCCACCTCGTGGGCGCCGGTCGCAGGGCGCGTGGCGAACAGCTCGGGATCCCCGCGGCCCGCGTCCAGGGGGTCGCTCTGGTCCGGCTCGCCCGCGTCCAGCGCGGGGTAGAGGTTGGGCACCACGCGCACCCGCCAGCCCGGAGAGTCGGCGGGGCCACCGCCCGGGCGCAAGGCGTAGATCTCGGGCGGGGTGCGGTCCTCGTTGCCCTCCCGGAAGGGATCCTCGTCGGGGTCGATGGCGGGCCGCGGCTCGACGTCGAACCAGGCGCCGGGGCGTTCGGCGCGCTCGGCGGCCACGATCACCCGCAGGCCCGAGAGCGGGTCGATGCGGATCTCTGGCAACGCTCGCTTCCTAGCGCGCGTAGCGCTTGATATCGGCCGCGAGCTCTCGCTCGTTGGCGTAGCCACCCTGCTTGAGGTGGGCGATCTCGCCCTTGCGGTCATAGAACACGGTGGCCGGGAACACGCCGACCGCCTTCATCGCGGCGGCGATCTCCAGGCCGGGGTCCTTGTAGCTCGGGTAGGCCACGGGGAAGTCCTCCAGGAAGTCGGCTGCGGCGGAGTCGGTGTCATCGCCGTCGACCCCGAGGAAGGCCACCTGCTTTCCGCGTTTGATCGCCTGGCCCTGGAAGTAGGGAAACTCGGCGCGGCACGGCGGACACCAGGAGCCCCACAGGTTGACCACCACCGGGTATCCCTTCAGCTCGGCCAGCCGCTTGTCGAAGGCATCGACCCCGCCGTCGAGCAGCTCGTTGGACTGGCGGTGCAGCGCGGCGAGCGGCGCCGGCGCGCCGGCCAGGGCCGCGCGGGCGTCGGGCCGCGGTGGCGCGGCGCTCTCGGGCTCACTCGTCCCGCTCTCGCAGCCGGCGGCGAGAGCTGCGACCAGGGCGAAGAGGAGGAGGGACGGCATGCGGCGCACGGTCCGGTCAAGATAGCCACCGCCCAGGTGTTACCCGCACGCCCTGCCGGTATGCTGTAATAGGCGCTGGTCGTCAGGCACGGGATGCCATGGCGCCCGCCGCCGCTCTGGGGCAGACCCGCCGAGCGGCTCACACGACGCGCAAGCACGCTGCGTCCGCGAAGGCTCCGTGTCAGGTGGCGGATGTAGACGCAACCGCGTCGTTTCCCCAAGAACCGAAGGCCGACATGGCTGAAAGCACTTCCGTAGCCGACCCAGCGCCGGTATCCGGCGCCGATCTCAAACGTGCTGACAAGTTCGCGCGCGAGCCGTTCGTACTCGATGGAGAGGATGCCGCCACCGCGCTCGCGGACGACACTCCCCGCCGCCGCGCCCTCGAAGCGGCGCTGGCTGAGCTCGACTCGGGCCACGAGGAGCCTTCGGCGCTGTGGCGCCGCGAGTTCTCGCTGATCCTCGGGCTCGAGCGCGTGCTGGCCGAGGACGAGCCGAGCCTGGTGGACGGCACCGTGCTCTCCGCCCACCAGGTGGACGCGTTGTCGGGCACTCTGATCGCGCTGACCGCGGAACTGATGGCCACCGGCGCCAAGAACGGCGCGGCCAACGCAAATGGCAAGCCCGCCACCTACGAGGAGCTCCCGTCCGGCGAGGTCGAGATCGAGGGCGACGACGAGCTCTCAGACGACGAGGAGCCACTCGACTGGAGCGAGTCCTCCGAAGGTGACGGCGAGGAGGAAGAAGAGGCGCCCCCGGCCGACGACAAGGGCGCCGACCGCCGATTCTGGTTCGAGCACGCGACCGGCGCCGGCAAGACCGTGGCCGCGCTCGGCTTCGTGGAGGCGTCGCGCACAGGCGGCGTGCTCATCCTCACCCACCGGCGCAACCTCGTGGACCAGTTCAACGGCGAGCTGCGTGACCGCGGTTATCGCAAGCGCGTCTGCGCGCCGCTGCTGGGAGACAAGCAGCCGACCGTCGAGGGCCCGGTCACGGTCGAGACCTACCAGTGGTTCGTGCGAAACGCCGGCAAGATCTCCGACGCCTACACGATCGTGATCTGCGACGAGGCCCACACGGCGCTTGGCGAGAAGACCTCCGCCGCGATCCGCAAGTGGCAGGAGCCGGTATTCGTGGGCATGACCGCCACCGGCGCGCTGATCGCGCGCCACGTGACCGACCTCTTCCCAACCCAGACGTCGCGCTTCGACCTGGCCCAGGCCGCGCGCCGGGGAGTGATCGCGCCGCTTCGCTGCGTGCGCATCCCGCCCGGGGTGGGCGTGCGCTCGATCTCGAAGGTCCCGCTGCGAAAGGGCGAGGTCGATCAGGACTTCGACCAGGAGGAGCTGGCCGCGCTGCTCGACCAGACGCCGTTCAACGTGGCGATCGCCGATCTCTACAAGGTGCGCTTCAAGGACCTGCCGGGCGTGGTCTACACCGCCGGCGTGCGCCACGCCCACAATGTGGCGGCCGCCTTCCAGGAGGCGGGCATCATGGCCGTCGCCGTCTCGGGCGAGACCAACAAGCGCGAGCTCACGCGCGTGCTCGCCGCCTACGAGCGCGGCGACATCGACGTGCTCTGCAACGCCCAGCTCTTGGCCGAGGGCTGGAACAGCCCGCGCGCGACCGTGTGCATGCATCTGGCCCCCACGGCCTCGCGGCGTATCTACCAGCAGCGCGTCGGGCGCGTCACCCGCCGCCGGCCGGGCAAGGAGGCTGGGATCGTGGTCGACCTCGTGCACCCGGCCACCGGCAACGACGATCCGGTCGTGACCCTGCACAGCCTGCTGGACCGCGACGTGTATCGCGGCGGAGCGATCGTCGTCGGCCCGGTGCGCCGCGGCCGCGGGCGGCGGCTGCGCGTCGAGCGGCGGGTGGTGCCCGTGACAGCCGACCACGAGCGCCGCGCCCAGGTGTTCGAGCGCGAGCTGTGGCGGATAGCCGTCGAGCACCTCAACTGGGCCGAGCAGGGGGCGTGGGCTCAGCTGGCGGGCGCCCGGGTGGCCGCCAACAACTGGCGCCGTGCGAAGGCGATGCTGCACTTCGACTCGACGGGCGAGCTGCGGCGCAAGTACCTGATCACCTGCCTTCAGCGCAACCGCAACACACAGCTGCGCCTGCGCGCGCTCACCGAGGTGGGCGCTTTGGGCGACCCGGAGGCCTTCGACGAGGCGGTGGAGATCGTGGGCGGCTGGTCGCGCGACGAGCGCCGCGAGGGAGTGAAGGTGCTGCTCGGCGTGCTCGCCGAACGGTCCATCGGCCGCCGCGACCAGGCAAGCCGCTGGCTGTGGCACCTGGCCGAATACACCCGCGAGGTGCACGAGGAGTACGCCGTGTCGCGCTGGCCCGAGACCAAGCGCCTGCTGGGGCTGCTCGTGAACTCGTCCGGCGGCGCGCACGGGCGCAACGCTCGGCGGGTGGTGCAGGCCACCAAGAAGCAGGATCGCCGGCTCTCGGCGGCGGTGCTGGCGGCTTCGCCCGCGCATACGCCCGAGGCGCAGCAGGTGCTCGACGGCGCGCGCATGCGGATGGCGCGCAAGCCGAGCGCGCTGGCGCGCGAGCTGCTGCGCAACTTCCCGAAGGGCAAGCGGCGCAGGGGTGGGCGCAGGCGACGCGGCCGGGGCGGCGGCCAGGCGGGCAAGGGCGGCGGTCAGTCGTCAGGGGGCCCGCAGGCCAAGGGCGATCAGCAGCAGGACGCGGCTTAGGCGGAGCTTCTCAGCGGGCTCGCCGGGAACGCGCAGTGTCACCCGACGCCGACGCGAAGGGGTGGACGATCACGCAGGAGCGTGCGGGTCGGCGCCCACCTTCAGCGTGATCAGCGACTGGTCCACCTCGGCCACCATCTCCTTCACGCCCTGGCCGTGCACGAGCGCGGTGGTGGCGCAGATCAGCTCGAGCGGCCTCCCGTCCGGAGCCGAGCACTCGCCGAGGACCCGCTCACGGAGGCGCTCCTTCGCGCGCTCGGCCTCGTCGGACGCCACGCCGGGCAGCATCACCGCGAACTCGTCGCCGCCCCAGCGAAAGCACTCCTCGCCCGTGCGGGCGGTCCTGCGAAGCGTCCCCGCCGCCTCCTTCAGACACTCGTCACCTTCGACGTGTCCGAAGCGATCATTGATCCGCTTGAACTTGCGCAGATCGCCGAGCACGACGCTGAGCGGCTGCCCCGTGCGGTGGGCGCGCCCGATCTCTCGCTCCACGGCCTCGTGGAAGGCGAGCCTGTTGCCGAGCCCCGTAAGCGGGTCGCGGCGCGCGCGCAGCTCGGCCTCCTGGCGGGCCCGGTGCAGCTGTCCCCGCTGCACCCGGATCGCGAGGAAGAGCAAGCGTGAGGTGGCCGCCAGGGCCAGCAGGATCAGCGCCTGCGCCAGCATGTCCAGCACGAGCGACCCCGATACCGGCTGATACAGAAGGGGCGAGAGCAGGGCGGCGATCAACGCCGCCACAAAGAACCCCACCCTGCGCAAATCATGGATCGCCGCGGCATACAGCGCGGGCAGCACGTAGAGGTGGTGGTAGGGCGCATCGTGCCCTCCGGCCAGCCATTCGAGCACGACGATCATCGCCAGCCCGACCCAACCTGACCAGAAGATCTCGTCCATGTTGGGGATCCGGCTCTGGTCGAAGCGCCGGCGGGCGATCACCAAGCAGCCGGCGATCCCGGCTGCCGCCACGATCCAGCCGGGCCAGCCGATCTGCTCCACCGGCGGCGAGAAGGGCAGCAGCGCCGCCGCAGCCGCGGCCCCGAACAGCCAGAAGACGCCGCCCATGTACTGGGCGCGACCCATGTCGAGGGTGGCGTCGGGGTCGCCCTCGGCTGCCAGCGCGGAGCGCAGCGCCGCGAAGCTCAGTGTCGATCGGCCGGCCATATCCAAGTAGTTATCGGCGGCTTGCTCCGCCGCCTCAACCGCTGGGCATTCGCCTACCCCGTTTCAGGGATAGCTACGCGCTGCCCCGGGTCGGGGCGGAGCGGCGCGGTGCCCGAGTGCCGCGATGGACGAACGCTGGTGCCCCCACTTGAAGCGTTGCGACCGTGTGCCGTGGTGGCTGAGGGGCACGTCGTCAGACCCCCAAATGCACCTCGCCCGCGTGGAGCACTTCGCACCCGTTCGACGTATCCACCAGCAGAGCCCCGGTGTAGTCCACCCCTGCGGCGATCCCCTCGCCTTCGTGCCACGACACGTGGCGTCCCTTCAGCGCGTCGCGCTCCCGCCACGCCTCGAGCACTACGTCCGCCGGCTTAGCCAGGCGGCGGTCCAACGCGGCCAGCAGCGCTTCGAGCACCGGCTCTGGGGAGGGGGGACCTGAGCCTGGCGCCTCCCGTGCCAGCGAGGTCGCCAGCTCGCCCAGCTCGGAGGCCGACCCCGAGACGTTCAGTCCCACGCCCACCACCGCCCAGTCCGCCTGCGGCCTCCCCTCCACGAGGATGCCGGCCAGCTTGCGGCCCTCGATCCACACGTCGTTGGGCCATTTGATCGCGCACTTCACGGGCGCGCAGGCCTCGGCGGCTTCGCAGACGGCCACGGCGGCCGCCAGCGGGAGCAGGGCGTGGCTCTCGTCGAGCTCTCTGATCACGACCGAGATCAGCAGGGCGGAGCCGGGCTCGGCCAGCCACTCGCGGCCCTGCCGGCCGCGGCCGGCAGTCTGCTCGTCGGCGGTCACGAGCATGCCGTGCGGGGCGCCCGCGGCGGCCAGTTGCTTGGCTCGCTCGTTGGTGGAGTCGGTCAGGCGGTGGTGCACTCGGGGGTGACCCAGCCGGCTCATCGGGGGCGCAGGCGCACCTCGTCGTCGGGCGCGACGCCCAGGGTGTGCCGGGCGTCGCCCCGGTTGATAGCCATCGCCAGCGTGCGGTAGGCGTCCTCGTAAACGATCAGCTCGCCCTGCTCCACGTCCGCGAACGTTGCGGCGTAGGTGGCCGGGTGCGCCGCGTCGCCCACCTCGACCTCCACCTGCCCGCCCAGGGTGAGGCCCGTGCCGGCGAGCAGCTCGTGGCCCACGTTCAGGGCGACGTTGCCGAAGCGGTCGGCCGACAGGGCGTGGGCCACCACCGTGCCGTCGGACTCGGTTCGGGGCTTCGCCAGCTCGACGCGCTCCAGGGTCTCGGGATCCACGGGCTCGCCCGCGTCGGCCAGCTCCGCGCCGGCGGCCAGGTGCGCCGCGACCGGGGCGAACACGTCGCGGCCGTGGAAGGTGGCCGACAGCGGCTCGAGACGGTGGGGGGAGCGGGTCACGTCGACCGCGCGCTCCACGCCCTCGGCCCGCTCCCACGCCAGCGACAGCAGGCCGTTGTCGGGCCCCACCAGCAGCCGGCCGTCATGGCAGCTCACCGCCACCGCTCGTCGCTCGGTTCCCACCTGTGGATCCACTACGGCCAGGTGCACCCCGGCCGGCATGTAGTCGAGCGTGTTGCGCAGCACCAGCGCGCCCTGGCGCACCGCCCCGCGGGGGATTCCGTGGGTCACGTCGATCACGCGGGCGTCTGGGGCGATCGAGGCGATCACGCCGTGGCAGACGCCCACGAAGTCGTCGTCGCGTCCGTAATCCGACAGGAAGGAAATGATCACGGAGCCGCGTCCCCGACCAGCGCATCGACGAGCCCGTCGATGTCGTGGCGCTCCGCCTCGACGTGCACGTCGAGCCCGTGCTCGCGCAACGTCGCGCTGGTCACCGGTCCGATCGAGACCAGGCGGCCGTCGGCGGGCAGGCCGTCCGGGGAGCCGACCGCCTCCAGCAGGAAGCGCACGGTGGAGCTGGAGGTGAACGTGACGTAGTCCGCGGCGGCGAGGGCCTCGATCTGCACGTGGTCGAGCGGCTCGGCGATCGTGTCGTAGAGCGCGACCACGTCGACCTCGGCGCCGCGATCGGCCAGCGCCTCGGGCAGCACGTCGCGCGCCTCGGCGGCCCGGGCCACCAGCACCCGGCGGCCCTCGACGGGTACGTCCGCCAGCGCCTCGACCAGCGACTCCGCGATCGACCGGGGCGGCACCACGTCGGCGCGGATGCCGTGCTCCTCGAGCGCGCGGGCGGTGCCGGGGCCGATGGCCGACACGGTGCTGTGCGCGAGCGCGCGAGCGTCCTTGCCCTGCGCGGCGAGTGCCTCCATCAGCAGGCCCGCGCCGTTGGGACTGGTGAGGATCACCAGCGAGTACTCGCCGATCTCGGCGGCCATCCTCGCCACTTCGTCCTCGACCGGGCGCGGCTCGATCCGGATCGCCGGCGTCTCCACGACCTCGGCGCCCAGTGAGCGCAGCCGCCCGGCCAGTCCGCTTGCCTGCGCTCGAGCACGGGTGACCGCCACGCGCCGCCCGTGCAGCGGCCGGCGCTCGAGCCAGGCGAGCGTGTCGCGCATCGCCGCCGCGGGGCCGATAACGGTGATCGCCGGGGGCCGCAAGCCCGCTTCCGCAACCCGCTCGGCGATCGTTGCCAGCTCGGCGGTCACGGCCTGTTGCCCTGGCAGCGTCCCGTGCTGGATAACGGTGGCCGCGTCGTCGGCAGGACGGCCCGCTGCGATCAGCCGCTCGGAGATCAGCCCGAGGTTCTTCATCCCCATGTAGAGCACGAGCGTGCCGGGGAAGCACGCGAGCGCCTCCCAGTCGAGGCTCGATTCCTCCTTGGCGGGATCCTCGTGGCCGGTGACGAACGCGACCGCCGACGCCGCGTCGCGATGGGTCACCGGAATGCCGGCGTAGGCGGGAGCGGCCACGCCCGAGGTCACGCCCGGGACGACCTCGAACGCCACGCCGGTCCGGGCGAGCGCCTCGGCCTCCTCGCCGCCGCGGCCGAAGACGAACGGGTCC
>JBBSLY010000018.1:0-12348 GCA_038233455.1 Solirubrobacterales bacterium
CGCTTGCGCGCCTGCCGCGCAGAGCTGCCCCGCGGGGCCGATGGCGAGCTGCGGGTGACCCTGCCAAACGGCGATGTGGTGGAGGCCGGCGAGGTCGAGCCGGCGCTGTCGCAGCTGCTCGAGCGCCGGGTGCGGCTCGAGGCGGCGCAGCCCGGTGCGGGGCGTTTCCGCCAGACCGGCGCACATCACGACCTCGCCCCCATCCATCTCATCAACGAGAGCAACCTCGCGCGCCTGCGCGAGCTCGAGCCCGGCTGCGACTGGGATGTGAGGCGCTTCCGCCCCAACCTCCTGATCGACGATGGCGAGGCCGCCGGCACGGATGGCCCTGCGGCGGAGGAGCTCGCCGAGCCCTTCGGTGAGGACGAGCTGCTTGGCCACCGGCTGCGCGGGCCGTCCGGGGTCGAGCTCGACATCGGCCTGCCGACGCCGCGCTGCGTCGTCCCCACGCGCGCCCAGGACGACCTGCCCCCCTATCCGGGCCTGCTTCGTGCCCTCATGGAGCTCAACCCCGTCGATCTGGGGAACGCCGGGACGCAGGGTTGCGTCGGTGCCTACGCGGAGGTGAGCCAGGCCGGGCCGCTCGCGCTCGGCGATCACCTGGAGGTACACGCATCGCAGCGACCAGCCGAGCAGGTCGTGGCCGCGAACATCGCCCGGGCGCTCAGCTGAGCGACCTGCGTTACGACCGTGCGAAATCGGGCCGACATTGCTGGTTCTTCTGCACGTCGACGCCCAAACGCGCCGATCCCGGGGGTACCCTCGATCCTCGAGCCTCGTAAAACGCTTTCAGCCACGAACTAGGAGCTCTCAATGGCAGCCACGAACATCAACAGGGTCGTCCTCACCGGCAACCTCACCCGCGATCCCGAGCTGCGCTCGACGCCGAGCGGCACTCCGATCTGCTCCCTGCGCGTTGCGTGCAACACGCGCCGCAAGGACGGCTCCGGCGAGTGGGTCGACAAGCCCAACTACTTCGACGTGACCGTCTGGGGCGCCCAGGGCGAGAACTGCGCCAAGTACCTCTCCAAGGGCCGGCCGGTCGCGGTCGACGGCAGGCTCGAGTGGCGTGAGTGGGAGGCCAAGGACGGGACCGGCAAGCGCCAGGCCGTGGACATCATCGCCGAGAGCGTCCAGTTCCTGGGCTCGCGCGATAGCGGCGAGGGCGGGGGCAACGGCTCCCGGTTTCAGCCCCAGTCAGACGTCCCTGCCGACACCAGCGACTTCCAGTCGGCCCCGGTGCCGGCGGGTGGGAGTGGCGACGAGGACATCCCCTTCTAGGGCGGGCGAGCGGCACCCGCCGGTCTCCCCGGGGTTTCGAGCCTCGGCACCGGTGGGCAGGCCGCCGTGAGTTGGCATGCTTGCCTCACTACGGCAACCTCGCAACGGAAGGGCTTCATGGCTCAGGCAATACTGCTTCAACCCGTCGACTCGCTCGGAGAGCGGGGCGACGTCGTAGATGTCTCGGACGGCTACCTGCGCAACTTCCTGGTTCCGCGCAAGCTCGCCCAGGCCGCGACGCCGGCGTCGATCGCCGATGCCCAGCGACGGATGCAAGCCGCGGAGCGCGCGGCGCAGGAACAGGTCGAGAGGGCCAACGAGCATGCCGCGCTCCTGCGCAAGACCGTCCTCACGATCGCGCACCAGGCCGGTGACGATGGTCGCCTGTTCGGCTCCGTGACCGCGCAGGAGATCGTCGAAGCCGTGCGTCAGGCGCGAGGCGTGAAGGTCGACAAGCGCCGGGTGCAGCTGTCCGAGCCGATAAAGACCACGGGCACACACATGGTCACCGTCGAGGTCTCCGACGGGGTCACGGCCGACATCAAGACCATCGTGACGGCTGAATAGAGCCAGTGGCGGTCTCCGTACAGCCGCGGGCCAACGGCCACGTCCCGCCCCAGAACGACGAGGCCGAGGTCGCCGTCCTCGGCACGATCCTGCTCACCGAGCAGGCGCTCGACCAGATCTTCGTCGAGCTCAAGCTCAGCGCCGAGGACTTCTACCGGCCCCGCCACGCGCTGATCTTCCGCGCCATGCTCCGCCTCAAGGAGAAGGCCGAGCCCGAGGCGGTGGACGCGCTCACGGTCAGCCACGACCTCGATCGCCATAACGAGCTCGAGGAGGCGGGCGGGGCGGGGTACATCCACGCGCTCCCGACGATGGTGCCCGCCGCGGGCGCCGTACGCGACTACGCCCGGATCGTCCGCGACCAGGCGATGCTCAGGCGGCTGCTCGGCGCGGCCCGCAAGATCCAGGAGGACGTGGCAACCCAGGGCGGCGACCCGCGCGCGCTCGTCGAACAGGCTGAGCAGGCCATCTTCCACGCCGCCCACGACCACGACACGAGCCAGATCCGGTCGATCGAGGACGTGCTCCACGAGGAGCTCGACAAGCTCGAGCGCCTCTCCAAGGAGGGACAGAGCCTCACCGGAACCCCGTCCGGGTTTCGCGACCTCGACGAGATCACCGGCGGCTTTCAGCCGGGCAACCTGATCGTGCTCGCCGCCCGCCCGGCGATGGGCAAGTCGGCGCTCGCGGCCAACATCGCCGAGAACGCCGCGGTCGACCACGGCAGGGCGGTTGCGCTGTTCTCACTCGAGATGTCCGACGGCGAGCTGGCGCAGCGCTTCATCGCGTCGAGGGGCAAGATCAGCGGCGAGGCGCTGCGCAAGGGCCGCGTCAAGCACGACCAGTGGCCCAAGGTGCTGGCCGCGACCGACAAGCTCACCAAGGCGCCCCTGTTCATCGACGACTCGAGCGACCTCGGGGTGCTGGAGCTGCGGGCAAAGGCCCGGCGCCTGCACGGGCGCCACCCACTCGGCCTGCTGATCGTCGACTACCTCCAGCTCATGCGTGCTGAGGACCCGCGTGACGGCCGGGTCGAGCAGGTCGGCAAGATGAGCCGGGGGCTCAAGATCCTCGCGCGCGAGCTGCACATCCCCGTGATCGCCATCTCCCAGCTCTCGCGCGCAGTCGAGGCGCGGCCAGACAAGCGGCCACTGATGTCTGACCTGAGAGAGTCG
Organism: Solirubrobacterales bacterium; assembly: GCA_038233455.1. Classification (GTDB taxonomy): domain Bacteria; phylum Actinomycetota; class Thermoleophilia; order Solirubrobacterales; family Thermoleophilaceae; genus JAAYBF01. The sequence goes on from JBBSLY010000018.1 coordinate 3,024, forward strand.
GGCAACATCGAACAGGACGCCGACCTCGTGATGTTCGTCTACCGCGACGAGTACTACAACTCCGAGAGCGAGAAGCAGGGGATCGCCGAGGTGCTGATCGGCAAGCACCGCAACGGCCCGGTGGGCAGCGTCGAGCTGACCTTCCTGGATCGCTATCCCAAGTTCATGTCAAAGGCCTCCGAGGAGCGCGCCGGCTCCTACGCCGGCGCCCAGGGCGCCGCATGAGCCTCCTACGACCGGTCCCCGAGCCCGGCACCGCCCGGCAGGAGCCGCGCTGCCCGAACGGCATATGCGACGGCACGGGGTGGATCGCATTGGACGACGACACCGCCGCGCCCTGCGAGTGTCGCAAGCTGCGCATCGGCCGGGCCGCGAGCTCGGGGATGGGCACCGGCATCCCCAAGCGCTTCCGGGGCGTCTCTTTCGATCGCAAGCCGATCTGTGACCTCGACCCGTTCGTCCTGCGCCCGGTGCGCACGTTCGTCGAGCGCGTGGAGGCGAACCTCGAGGAGGGCAGCGGCCTGTGGTTTGCCGGCGACGTCGGGACGGGCAAGACGTCGCTCGCGATGATGGTGTCGCTGGCCGCGGAGCGCGCGGGCCATTCGGTCGCCATCTACCCCGTGGCTCGCCTGCTTGCCGAGATCAAGGACACCTACGACAGCCAGACGGGCGGCAACTACATGCGGCTCTTCCGGCGCCTGTGCGCCGTCGACCTCCTGCACCTCGACGACCTCGGCGCCGAGAAGCGCACCGACTGGGTGCTCGAGCAGCTCTACTCGATCGTCAACGAGCGCTGGCAGGATCAGCGCTCGATCGTGGTCACCACCAACATCACCGACCTCGACCAGCTCCGAGACCAGGTGGGCCCGCGCACCGTGTCGCGGCTGCTCGAGATCTGCGGCGAGCCGCTGCCCATCATGGGCCCCGACCTGCGCCTCAACGCCGCCGGCTGAGTGCCCGACCTCCCACCCTCCTAGACTCGCCGCGATGCCCGGACTCGTGATAGTCGGCGCCCAGTGGGGCGATGAGGGCAAGGGCAAGGTCGTGGACCTACTGGCCGAGCGCGGCGACGCCGTGATCCGCTTTCAGGGAGGCAACAACGCCGGGCACACGATCGTGCGCGACGGTGAGGTGTTCAAGTTCCACCTGATCCCGTCCGGGATCCTCTACGCGGGCAAGCCCTGCGTGGTGGGCAATGGCGTGGTCGTGGACCCGCGCGTGCTGACCGAGGAGATCGAAGGGCTCAAGCGGCGAGGCGTCGACCTGAGCGGCCTGCGCATCTCCGCGAACGCGCACCTGATCATGCCCTACCACATGCTGCTGGACCAGGCGGGCGAGGCGCGGCTTGGCAAGCGCGAGATCGGCACCACCAAACGCGGCATCGGCCCCTGCTACGCCGACAAGGCTTCGCGCCTGGGCATCCGCCTCCAGGACGTGCTCGACGAGAAGATCCTCAAGCAGAAGATCACGGCCGCGATGGAGCCCAAGCGCCAGACCCTGCGCGAGTACGAGAAGGACCCGGCGCTCGACCTCCATACGATGACCGAGGCCTACCTCGCCTTCGGCCACCGGCTGGAGCCCTACATCGCCGACACGCCTCCGATCGCCTGGAAGGCCTTGGAGGAGAACAAGCTCGTGATCTTCGAAGGCGCGCAGGGCACGCTGCTCGACATCGATCACGGCACCTATCCGTTCGTAACCTCGTCCAACCCGGTGGCGGGCTCGGCGTGCATCGGCGCCGGCGTCGGGCCGAAGGCGATCGACGAGGTGTGGGGCATCTCCAAGGCCTACTGCACGCGCGTGGGCGCCGGACCGTTCCCCACCGAGCTGCACGACGAGATGGGGGCGCGGATCCAGAAGGCCGGAAACGAGTTCGGCACGACCACCGGCCGTCCTCGACGGTGCGGCTGGCTGGACCTGGTGGCGCTGCGCTACGCCGTGAAGGTCAACGGGCTGACCGGCGTCGTCATCACCAAGCTCGACGTGCTGGGGGGGATCGAGACCCTCAAGGTGGCCACCCGCTACACCGGTCCCGACGGCGCCCACTTCGACGACTTCCCGTACCACCAGTCGGTGCTCCACCGAGCCCGCGGCGACCTGGAGGAGATCGCGGGCTGGGAGGAGGACATCACGGGCGCGCGCGGCCTGGCTGACCTCCCGGACGCAGCACGGGACTACCTGGCCTTCATCGAGGAGCGCCTGGAGGTGCCCGTCGTGATGGTCAGCGTGGGCCCCGCCCGCGATGAGATGATCTGGACCGCGGCGGCCGAACGGCTGCGCCCCGCCGCTGCGTAGCGTCCCGGCTCAGGCCTTCACGACGTGGCTCGAGACGGCCATGTCGTGCAGCGCCCGATTCTGATCGTCCCAGAGGGGCCAGAAGAAGTTCAGAAACCAGGGGATCAGCGGGATGATCGATGATGCGATCCCCACCGCCAGCCCCTTGATGACGACTTCCCGCAACGCCGCAGAACCGAAGCTCCACGCCTGGCCGTTGTCGCGCACGGCCCGAATGCCGATGATCTGCTTGCCCCAGGTTTGCCCGTTGCGCTCACCGTCGCGCCGCATCAGCAGCGGCGCGTAGAGCAGCGCCACCGCCGCGAAGGTCAGCACTGTGAGGATGCCCCCGGCGATGAGCCCTCCCGCTGCCGCGTCGTCGTTGGACTCCCCGAAGCCCACGGCACCCGCGACCAGCGCGAAAAAGATGATCAAGAAGGGGACGGCAATGATCAGGGCGTCGATCAGGTAGGCCCCGAGGCGAGCGCCCCAACCGGCCAGCTGGCCCGGGCTTGCGGCGACGGCCTGCGGGGGCGCTGCGCCGACCGGCTGCTGCCAGCCGCCGGGCGGTACCGGGCCTCCGTAGCCGCCCGGAGCCGGTGACTGCGGTCCGGCCGGCTGCTGTGCAGGTGGCGGAGCTACCGGCGACTCCGGTGGGGGTGACTGCGGGCCGGCCGGAGGTGCGGGTGACTGCGGGCCGGTGCCAGGACTGTCGGGACGCTCTGGGTCTTGAGACATGCGCGCCACCCTAAAGCCTGAGTGGGAGGCGTGCCACCGAATCCCGCGGATCAACCCGCCGGTGGCTCGAGCACCATGCGCTCGCCCCGGCGCAGGAAGCGGCTGGCAAGCGCAACGGCCGCCATCAGAGCGGTGACCGCGAGGGTTATCTGCACGCTCACCACCCCCTCCGCCGACCAGTAGACATCGTCGAGCTCGAGCAGCAGCGCGGATTCGTCCAGCGTGAGCCCCATCCCTGCGCCGAACGGGATGGCAAGCCAGCGCTCGAGGTCCTCGTCTCGGGTGACGAGCGCCACGGTGCCGGAGATGAACGCGATCGCGATCCCGGGCACGAAGTGGTGGATGTGGCGCCGGCCCAGCCGGAGGTCGCGGAACGGCCCCACCCTGGCCCGCCCGCGCAGCAGCGTCGTGATTGCCCTGGCCGCGACGAAGGTGGTGACGAAGGCCGACAGCAGGTTGAACATGGAGTTCTCCCCGGTCGACACGTCCCGATAGCCGGCCCGTGCCACCTCGGCCGTCTCGACGACCACCTCGGCCGCGGCGCCAAGTGGGCTGTCCGCCTCGGCCAGCGCCGGCGCGCGACCGCGGCGCCACACCCGGCGCATCTCGACTGCCGCCGCTCCGGCGGTTGCGACGACCGCGAGCGCCCCCAAACCCAGGGTCGTCCGGTCTTCCAGCAGGGACGGGCGCCGGGATCTGCGACCAATCACCGGAAACGCTCCACCAGATCGTCGTCTACCACCTCTCGTACCTGGCGGGCGGGGACCCCCATCACCACGGCGCGCGCCGGCACGTCGGCCGCGACCACCGCGCCCGCCGCGACGAACGCCTCCTCGCCGATCTCGACGCCGGGCCCGAGCACCGCGCCGCCCCCGATCCGGCAGGCGCGGCGCAGCGTCGCGCCTCGCAACTCATGGTCGGGGCCGTGGCGACCCATCGTGTCGTCGTTGGTCAGGGTGACCCCGGGCGCCACGAACACGTCATCCTCCACGGTCGAGAAGGCCGTGATGTAGCAGCCGGTCTGGATCCGCACCCGACTGCCGACCGTCACGTCGTTGTCCACCGCCGATCCGCGGCCCACGACGCTCGCCTCGCCGATCACCGCGCGCTCGCGCACGTGCGCCTGGTCGCCGATCACCGCACTCGGACCGATCCGGGCCCCGGCAACGATGACCGCCCCGGCGCAGATCTTTGCCCCGGCCGCGATAGTCGTGGGCTCGGGCACGCGGCGCGGGGCCGTGGAGCTCGGCCCGAGCGCAAGCGGCTTGCCGATCACCGCCCCGTCCTGGATCACGACCTCGCCGCCGACCTCGGTGCCCTCGTGGATCACGACGTTGCCTCCCAGCTCGACGGTCGGCGCCAGCAGCACGCCGTCTCCGAGCAGCAGGCCCGGGGCGCGGTCAGACGGCCGGAGCACGGCGGCTCTCGTCGAGGGAGGCCTGCAGCTGCTCGAGGACGCGCACGACTCGCAGACCGCTGCGGCCGTCCGAGCGCGGCGTGCGACCCTCGACGATGCACTCGATGAAGTGCCGGCACTCGATCCGCAGGGGCTCGTCGTTTGGCACCCGCGGGCTGTGGGTGTCCCCGGAGCGGGCGATGTACTCACCGTAGGAGGAGAAGTCCTCGTCGAAGCCCTTGTCGTAGATGGTGAGCTTGCGCTCGAGCTCCATGTCGTCGAAGGTCGCCATCTTCTTCGAGCCGACGACGGTGAACCGCCGCTCCTTGTGCGGGTCGAGCCAGGACAGGTGCAGGTGAGCGGCCAGGCCGGAGGGAAAGCGCAGGTAACAGAACACGACATCCTCGACCCCGTCCCGCATGTAGGACTCGCCCACCGCCTGGCAGTGGTGAGGCTCCTCACCAGCCAGGCGCAGAAGCACCGACACGTCGTGGGCACCGAGGCTCCACAGCGCGTTCTCCTCCGCGCGCAGCTTGCCGAGGTTGAGCCGGTTGCCGTAGATGTAGTGGATGTCGCCGAGCTCGCCGCTCGACGCGTATCCCTTGAGCTGCTCGAGACCGGGGTGGTACTCGAGCAGGTGTCCGACCATCAGCAGCTTGCCGGCACGATCCGCGGCCTCCACCACGCGCTCGGCCTCGGCCACCGACTGCGCGAGCGGCTTCTCCACGAAGCAGTGCTTGCCGGCGGCCAGGACACGCTCGGCGAGCGCGGCGTGGGTCGACACCGGCGTGGCCACGCAGACGGCGTCGAGCTCGGGGTCGGCCAGCATCTCGTCGAGAGAGGAGCTCGCACGGGCGTCCGGCAGAGCGTCCGCGACGCGTGCGCGCGCCTCGTCTGACTCGTCACAGACCCAGGTGAGCTGCGCCTCAGCGAGACGATCGAAGTTGCGGGCCAGGTTGGGGCCCCAGTAGCCGAGGCCCACGACCCCGACACGAACCGCTGCGGCCGGGCTCACAGCCGAACCAGGTTGGCGGCCTCGATGTGGCGGGTAACGCCACGAAAGTCGACCACGAGCGCCGCGCGCTCGACGACCAGCTCGACGTCCAGCCCGGGGTGGGCGGTCACGATCACCGCGACGTCAGCCGTCTCGAGCGCCGCCTCCAGCGGCTGGCTGGCGAGCCCGAGCTCCGGCAGCTCGGGCACGTGTTCGTCGTGGTAGGAGAGTTCGGCGCCGAAGCCGGCCAGCAGGCGCATGATCTTGATCGCGGGGGACTCGCGCAGATCGCCCACTCCCGGCTTGTAGGAGGCACCTAGTACCAGCACCTGCGATCCGCGCACCGGCTTGGAGTAGTCGTTGAGCGCACGCGAGATGCGCTCGACGCAGAACTCCGGCATCCGCTGGTTCACCTCGCCGGCCAGCTCCACGAACTCGGTCGGCTGGCCGTACTCCCGTGCCTTCCACGACAGGTAGAAGGGATCGACCGGTAGACAGTGGCCTCCCATGCCCGGTCCCGGGTCGAAGCGCATGAAGCCGTAGGGCTTGGTGGCGGCCGCGTCGACCACCTCCCAGACGTCGATGCCCATCCGGTCGCACAGCATCGCGAGCTCGTTGACCAGCGCGATGTTCACGGAGCGAAAGACGTTCTCGAGCAGCTTGGCCAGCTCCGCGGCCTCCGGCCCCGACAGCGCGACGACGTGATCGCAGACGCGTTCGTAGAGCGCGACCGCTCGCTCCAGGCACGCCGGGGTGACCCCCGCCACCAGCTTGGACGTCGTGCGCAGCGTGTAGTCGGTGCGGCCCGGATCGACGCGCTCGGGCGAGTAGGCCAGGTTGAAGTCGCTGCCCGCCGCCAACCCGGACTCCTCGAGCAGCGGCAACAGTCGCTCGCGGGTCGTGCCCGGGTAGGTGGTGGACTCGAGCACCACGAGTTGCCCCGCGCGCAGCACCGCAGCGAGGGCCGCGCCGGCGGATACGAGTGGTCCGAGATCGGGCTCGCGGTTGAGCGTGAGGGGCGTGGGCACCGCGATCAGCACCGATTCGACCTCGGCGAGATCGGCGTAGCTGCCGGTGGGGTGCAGTAGATCCTTGGCGGCGCTCAGACGCTGCGCCGAGACATCCTCGATGTGGCTCTCGCCCCGCGCGAGCGCGGCCACCACCCGCGGGTCGGCGTCGACACCGACGACCTCGTGCCCCTCCTCGGTGAACGCCAGCGCCAGCGGCAGTCCCACGTAGCCGAGCCCGACCACGCCGACCTTCATGCCTGGCCCCCGGCCGTCATGGCCGCGGAGTGTAGGCGCCGAGCACGTCGCCTACGCGCTCGGCGGCGCGGCCTGCGCCGTACAGTTCCGCCCGCGGAGCGGCGGGCGGCTCGCGCTCCAGGGCCGCCAGGGCAGCGTCCGCGTCGAGGTCCACGAGGGTGTTCCAGCCCGCCTCCACGGTCTCGACCCACTCGGTCCGCTCGCGCAGGGTCACGCAGCGCACGCCCAGCAGGTATGCCTCCTTCTGCACCCCGCCCGAATCGGTGAGCACGGCGCGGGCGTGCATGACCAGCTTCATGAAGTCGAGGTAGCCGAGCGGCGCAAGCAGGCGCAGCCCGGGGGCCGCCTCCAGACGATCGCGAAGCCCGGTCGCCGCCAGGCGCGCGGCGGTGCGGGGGTGCAGGGGGAGGACCGTGGGCCCCGGGACGGCCTCCAGGAGCGACACCAGGCGCTCGAGCCGTGCGGGGTCGTCGACGTTGCCGGCGCGGTGGGCGGTGGCGACGACATACGACCCGGCTTCGAGGCCGTGGTCGGCGAGGACCGCCGAGCGCTCCTCGGCGATGGGCCGGAAGGCGAGCGACACGTCGGCCATCACGTCGCCCACGAGGTGCGCTTCTCCCGCCGCGGCCTCGTTACGCAGGTTGTCCACGGCGGTCTGGGTCGAGCAGAGCAGCAGGTCGCTTGCGTGGTCGGTGAGCACGCGGTTGAGCTCCTCGGGCATCGCGCGGTCGAACGAGCGCATCCCGGCCTCGACGTGGCCGACGGGCACGCGCGCCTGCGCGCCCGCCAGCGCACCGGCAAGGGTCGTGTTGGTGTCGCCGTAGACCAGCACGAGATCCGGGCCGGCCTCACGCAGGACCTCCTCGAACAGACCCAGGATGCGTGCGGTCTGCGCGGTGTTCGAGCCGCCGGCGGCGTCGAGCTGGCGGACGGGAGGGGGCACGCCCAACTCGTCGAAGAACACCTGCGAGAGTTCGTCGTCGTAGTGCTGGCCACTGTGCACGATGGACTCCTCGTGGGCGGCACGCAGCTGCCGCGAAACCGCTGCGGCTTTCACGAACTGGGGCCTGTTGCCGATGAGGGTCAGGATGCGCACGAAACCGATGCCTGTGACTCGATGACTCCGAAGAGCGTGGCCAGGAAGCTAGTGGGCGCAACCGCCGGAGCGGTCGGAGTGGCCGCGGCGGTGGTGGGTCACGTGGCTTGGTATGTGCGCTACCAGGCCGAGGGCACCGCGCGCGACGACCGGCCCGACGAGCGCTAGGCGCGCCCGAGCACGTCGTCGACGTGCGCCCTGAACATCCCCGCGACCTTGCGGGTGACCTCGCCGGGGTCGGGGAACTCGCGGTCCTCGATGGCAGCAACGGACTGGGCCTCGCGCAGCGTCGAGGACATGAAGGCCTCTCGGGCCCCGAGCAGCTGGTCGGTGCTCACCGACCGCTCCGCCACCTCTGTGAGATCCATGATGTGCGCGCGGGTGATCGACGCGAGGATGTGATCCTCGAGCGGCGGCGTGCAGAGGACCCCATCCGCATCGACCCAGAAGAGCGACGACGTCGGCCCCTCGAGCACCCGTCCGTGGGGGGTGACCAGCAGCGCCTCGTCGAACCCGCGCTCGCGCGCGACCCGCGTGCAGAGCATGTTGGCCGCGTAGGAGAGCGACTTGACCCCGTCGAGCACCCGGGTGGGGGCGTAGGTCACGAAGCCGAGCCGCACGCGCTCCTCCATCAGCTTGCACTGCTCGGTGATCGCCAGCCGCCGGCCCTCACGGGTGAACACGAGGCGCAGGCAGCCGTCGAAGGCGCCGGCGCCGCGCGCCTCGAGCAGCGCCGAGACCTCGCGCTCGTACTCGGCACGCGGGAACGGCCCGGGCAGCCGGAGGTTGGCGGCCGAGCGCTCCATGCGCGCGAGGTGCTCGGCGAGGGCGAACGGCCGGCCGTCGTAGACGCGGATCACCTCGAAGGCGCCATCCCCGCGCAGGAAGCCCTCGTCGGTGACCGCGACGGTGGTCTGCGCGGCCGGTGCGATCGACCCGTTGAGGCTGGCCAGCTCTTCGGTCATGGATGCTTCATAGCAGCCCTATGGCCGGGCGGTCAGCGGGAGACACGCGGTCGAGGGGCCTGCAAGACGAAGATGGGCCGTGAAGGACTTGAACCTTCAACCTTGAGATTAAGAGTCTCCTGCTCTACCAGTTGAGCTAACGGCCCTGTGGCGGACCCGCGAGGGACCGGGCGGGAATTGTACGAGGTGCGGTCGCGGGCCAGCTCGCGCCGGGGCCGTCCGTCCGCGTTTCAGCCGGGCGCAGTCGCTACTCGGTGCCCGTATCTACTCGGTTCCCGTGTCAAGCGAGCCCAGCGCCTCTTCGCGCGACCCGTGGATTCCGAAGACGCGGTCGAGACCGGTGATCTCGAAGATCTTCGTGATGTTCTGATCCGTGCATACGAGGGCCATCGATCCACCGCTCGGCCGCAGGCGCTTGACGCCGCCCACCAGCACGCCCAGGGTGGTGGAGTCGATGAAGGTGGCCTCGGAGAGATCCACCACGATCCGCTCCTTGCCGGCGTCGATCAGCTCGACCATGCGCTCCTTGAACTCGGGCGCCGTGTACAGGTCGACCTCGCCGCCGAGCTCGATCACGTGCGTGTCCGCATCGATCTC
>JBBSLY010000019.1:0-12138 GCA_038233455.1 Solirubrobacterales bacterium
AGTCCAGTAGGAGGCCACCTTCGCCACCGCGTACGGGCTGCGCGGGTGAAAGGGCGTCGTCTCGCTCTGAGGCGGCGGACTCGCGCCGAACATCTCGCTCGAGGACGCCTGGTAGAAGCGCGGCTCGACCCGCGAGTCGCGGATCGCCTCGAGCAGCCTCACGGTCCCCATCCCCGTGATGTCGCTCGTGTACTCGGGGATGTCATACGACACGCGCACGTGCGACTGCGCGCCGAGATGGTAGACCTCGTCTGGTTGGACCTCATAGAGCACCCGCGCGAGTCGTGACGAATCGCTGAGGTCGCCGTGGTGCAGCAGCAGCTTGACCTCGTCGGCGTGGGGGTCGCTGTAGAGGTGGTCGAGACGCTCCGTGTTGAAAGACGAGGAGCGCCGGACCAGACCGTGGACCTCGTAGCCCTTCCCGAGCAGCTGCTCCGCCAGGAACGATCCGTCCTGGCCCGTGATGCCGGTTATGAAGGCCTTGGCCACGGCGCGGGATGCTAGCCTGCCGCCGCAACTCCGAGAGCTGCGGCGCACTCGTACAGCAGATGGATCAAAACGGCGCCAGACACCTCGCGGTCATCCCGGCCCACAACGAAGCGGACACGGTGGGCGACGTGATTCGTTCGCTGCAGGAGCACGCTCCGGGCTTCGACCTGCTGGTGGTCGACGACGGCTCGACCGACCACACAGGGGCGCTGGCCCGTGAGGCGGGCGCGGTCGTGCTGCGCTTGCCCTTCAACCTCGGCATCGGTGGAGCCGTGCAAGCCGGCTTCACCTATGCGATCGAGAACGACTACGACCGGATGGTGCAGGTGGACGGCGACGGCCAGCACATCGCCGAGGAGCTCGCCACGCTCACACAGGCGATGGACGAGGAGCCGGATATCGACATGGTGTGCGGCTCTCGCTTCTTGACCGACAGCGGCTACCCGGCTCCGATCAGCAGGCGCACCGGGATCCACATCTTCGCCTTCCTGCTGTCGCGCATCATCGGTCAGCGGGTCAGCGATCCCACGTCGGGCTTTCGGCTCTACAACCGCCGTGGCATCGCGCTGTTCGCGCGCGACTATCCCCACGACTACCCCGAGGTCGAAGCGGTGCTGATGGTCCACTACCACCGCCTGAGCATGTGCGAGGTCCCGGTGCGAATGCTCCAGCGCGGCGGCGGGGTCTCCTCTATCCGCTCGGGCAAGCCGCTCTACTACATGGTCAAGGTGCTGCTCGCGATCTTCGTCGGGCTAGCTCGTCGCCGACCGGTGGTCGACACGCAGGAGCGATCGGCGGCGTTCAACGGGATCCCGTCGTGACCGAGCCCAGGTTGCAGGCCGTCGCGATCGTCGCCAGCGCGATGCTCCTGCTGATCGTGCTGGAGCTGGTACGCAGCCGCCGTCTGCTCGAGCGATATGCGCTCGCCTGGCTGTTCAGCGCTCTCGTCCTGCTCGGCCTGGCGGTCTGGCGTGGGCTGCTGGAGATCATCGCGAGTGCCGTGGGCGTCTCCTACCCGCCCAACGGCCTGTTCCTGATCGCTTTCGGCTTCGTCATGGCCCTGCTGCTGCACTTCTCCGTGGCGGTCTCTCGGCTCTCCGATCAAGTCAAGCTTCTCGCTCAGCGCCTCGCGCTGCTCGAGGAGCGCCAGACCCGAGCGCAACCCACGGCCGATGCCTGGGACGGGGATGCGACAGCACGCACCGACCTGGACCCCTCGCGCCTGGACTGAGAGGGGGTCAGCCGCGGCGGCGCAGCCCGAGGATCGACAGCAGGAACGACGAGAAGAAGACCTGGAGACCGACGATCATCAGCGTCACCGCGAGCACGGCCAGCCGCTCCTCGGAGAGCTGGCCGAAGCCACGGTCGACCCACCTGGCCAGGATCACCCCCGCGATCGCGAACCCCGCCACCAGGACCGCCCCCCCGAGCATCAGCCCGTGCTCCAGGCGCAGCCGAGCGCGCATCCGATCGAACCAAGCGTCGCGCTCGCCCATGAAATAGGTGCCATAGGCGTGGGCACACAGCCCGAGGGCGAGCACCTGCGTGCCCACGATCATGAGCATCGAGCTGGCGATCATCGTGTGGAGGTCCCACTCGCGCCCGACCAGGTCTATACGCGCGAGCACGACAGCCGCCCCGAGCAGCCCGACGAGGGCCAGCAGGACTCCGGGTACGACGAACAGCCACGTGGGGCTGTGCACGAGCAGGAACCGCAGGTGGCGCCAGCCGTCGTGAAAGCGTGAGAGCTTGGACTCGCCCTCCCGTGGGTGGTAGTCGATTGGCAGCTCCTCGATCGCCAGCCGCTCCTTGCCGGCACGGATGACCATCTCGGATGCGAACTCCATCCCGGTCGTGCGCAGGTCCAGCCGCGGCAGGATGTCACGGCGCAGCGCGCGCATGCCGCAGTGCGCATCGCGCACGCCGGTGCGAAAGAACAGGTTGAGGATCCCCGTGAGCGCCGGGTTGCCGACGTAGCGGTGCAGCCATGGCATCGAACCGGGCTGGATCCCCCGGGTGCGGTCGCCCATGACCAACTCCGCACCCTCCTCCAGCTTGTCGACGAATCGGGGGATGTCGCCGAAGTCGTAGGTGAGGTCGGCGTCGGCCATCACGATGTAGTCGCCGCGGGCCGCGGCGAAGCCCGCCAGGTAGGCGCTCCCGTAGCCCCTTCGAGGCTCGTGCACGACCAGCGCGCCGGCTTTGCGTGCCAATTCCGGGCTGCCGTCGTCAGAGCCGTTGTCGGCCACCACGACCTCGCCGGCCAGTCCCCCGGCGCGGAGAGCGCCACTGGCGGCGATCACACAGCGCTCGATGCTCTCGGCCTCGTTGAGGCACGGGATCACGACGGTGACCCGGATCGGATCGTCAGCTTTCTTCTCAGAGCGCGTGCCCTCGATGGCTGCCTGCTGGATCGTGCCCATGACTTCGACGCGGCGCCCCCACGAGAGACCGTCAAGGCAAGGACGTCTGGCGATCCTAGCCGACGCCCTTCGGTGAACCCGTAGTCTCGCCATCCCACTGACGCCCTCTCAAATGCGCATCTGCCTCGTCTATGACTGCCTCTATCCGCACACCGTCGGTGGTGGGGAGCGCTGGTACCGCAACCTCGCGGAGCGACTCGTAGCGGAGGGACACGACGTGACCTATCTGACCCTGCGCCAGTGGACACGCGGCAGGGATCCGGGCGTGGCCGGGGTGAGGGTGGTGGCGGTCGGGCCGCGGATGGCGCTCTACGGCACGAAGGGCACGCGTCGAGTACTTCCCCCGGTCGTGTTCGGCGCCGGTGTCCTCTGGCACCTCTTCAGGCACGGGCGCCGCTACAACGTGGTGCACACCTCTTCCTTTCCCTACTTCTCCCTACTCGCGGCGGCCATGCTGCGGAGACTTGGCCGCTACCGCCTGGTCGTGGACTGGCTCGAGGTGTGGAGCGACGCCTACTGGCGTGAGTACCTGGGGCGGCTGGGCCCGGTCGGCGCGTGGGTCCAGCGCCGGTGTGCCCGCGTCCGCCAGCGAGCCTTCTGCCTCTCCCGCCTTCATGCCGAGCGCCTGCGTGCCCTCGGTCTCCGCGGGGATGTGACGGTGCTGCGGGGGTTGTGGCCCGGTCCACTCGAGCGTCCTGAACCTGTTGCGTCCGACCCGCTCGTGGTCTTCGCCGGTCGCCTCATACCCGAGAAGCAGGCGCACTCGCTGGTCGGGGCCGTGGTTCGTGCGAGCAAGCACAGGCCCAGTCTCCGAGGTGCCATCTATGGCGACGGGCCGGATCGCGGAGCCGTCGAGGCAGAGATCGAGCGCCTCGGGGCTGCCGACATCGTCTCCATGCCGGGCTTCGTCTCCGAGGATGAGATGCGCGATGTCCTCCGCCGCAGTCTGTGCCTGGTGCTCCCCTCCCGTCGTGAGGGTTACGGATTGATCGTGGTTGAGGCGGCCTCGATGGGAGTGCCCTCCGTGATCGTGGCCGGCCTCGACAACGCGGCCGTCGAGCTGATCGAGGAGGGGGTCAATGGATTCGTCGCGCGAAGCGCCTCCTCCGCAGACCTTGCGCAGGCAATTCTCGCGGTGGCGAACGGGGGGCCGGCGCTCAGAGGGTCGACCGCAGAGTGGTTCAGCGCGCACTCGGGGGAACTCTCGTTGGGCCGCTCCCTCGCGCGGGTGCAGGACAGTTACGGCGAAGCCAGCGTCCGCCGGTAGACAGCCGCTGTGGCCGCCGCCGTGGCGTCCCAGCTGAACAACGCCGCCCGCATCGGGCCCGCCTCGCGCAGCCGCTCCCGCAGGTGGGCGTCATCAAGCAGACGCTCGAGCGCGGCCCGGATCGAGTTGGTGTCCCCGGGATCGAATAGCAGGGCGGCATCTCCCGCTACCTCCGGTAACGCGGAGCGGTCCGAGCACGCCACGGGCACGGCTCGGCGCATGGCCTCGAGCACCGGCAGCCCAAATCCCTCGCTCAGCGATGGGAAGATGAAGGCCTCGGCCGCCGCGTACAACCCCTCCAGATCGGCCGAAGCGACCCACGACGCAAGGCGTACATGCTCCAAGGTCCCAAGGAAGCGAGCGCGTTCGGTCAACTCTGCCTCGTGCGGAGTGGAGTATCCAGGGATGACCAGCATCGGCCGGGTGGCGGAATCAAGTGCAGCGTGGGCCTCAAGAAGGCGCATTAGATTCTTGTGCGGACGCTTGGCCGACACGCTGAGCAGGATCGGCCGCTCGCCGAGGCCTAGCTCTGCCCTCAGACGGGCTGCGGGCGTAGGCGTAACAGGTTGCCTCTCACCCACGCCTTGAGGCACGATGTCGAGCTTGTGGGCGGGTACCCGGAGGTGAGTCTCGAGGTCTTCTGCCGTGGACCGAGAGACGGCGATGATGCGATGTGAACGCCGGGCGGACGCCGGGACAAGTATCCGCATCCCCAGACCGCGAACGCCGAAATGGGCCTCGGGGACGAGCTTGTAATGCAGGTCGTGGATGGTCGTCACCCGCAGGAAGGGGCCGTGCAGGGGAGCTGTAGAGGCCAGGCTGTGCACTAGTTGGCATCGCGCTCGCGCTGCCATCCGCGGCAGATGCCATTGCTCACCCTGGACCCATTCGACCCGGTTGCGAGCCGCGACGGGGACCGTCTCGTGGGGGATGTCGAACCAGGGTCCTTCGCCCTTCTCGGCGGTCTCGCGGTTCACGAACGCCGTGAGCTCCAGCCCCTCGACCGCCGAGAGACGGGGGATCAGCTCCCGCGCGTATGTCTCCATGCCACCCGTCTCGCCGGGCACCAGGAAGACAAGGTTGAGTCCCACGCGCATCGTCGCTCGCCCTAACCCAGCGCCCGCTCGTAGGCCGCCCGGGTGGCATGTGCGCAGGCCAACCAGGTGAACGCACCGGCCCGCTCGACCCCCGTGGAGCCCTCGGCGCGCAGCGCTCTCGAGATCGCCACGCGGGCGGTGTCGGGGTCCTCCGGGTCGAAGTAGTGCGGAACGCCGGCACCGACCTCGCGAAGCACGGGGATGTCCGAGCACGCGACCGAGACCCCCCGCCGCATCGCCTCCACCAGCGGCAGCCCAAAGCCCTCCGAGCGGGTGGGCAGTGCCGCGCAATCCGCCAGTCGCCACAGCGCCTCCAGCTCGGCGGCGGGGACGTGTTCCAGGAAGCGGACACGGCTGGCAACCCCCAGCTCCACGGCAATGGCGCGCAGCCGAGCATCGTAGGCCTCTGCGTGCCCGACCAGCACCAGCATCGCGCCCTCGGGCAGCGCGCGCAGCAGCAGCTCCTGATTCTTGTGCGGGCGCTTGGCCGCGACACAGAGCACGACATCGCCGCGCAGGTCGTGGCGCCGCCGGACCGTCTCGAGATCCTCCGGCTCGGCCGGGTCGCGGCCGGGCCCCAACGGCGTGACCACGAACCGCCGCGGATCGAGCCCCACCGTTCGAGCGACCTCGTCGCGCATTGCATGCGAGATGGCCAGCAGCACGTCGGCCCGGCGAGCTGCCGCGCCGATGAGCCGGCGGTAGATGAACGCCGAGGTCGGGCTGAGAGCATTGGTCGTCCACGCCTGTGCGTCGAGGACCGTCAGGGCGTGCGGGATGCCGCCCATGACCGGGCCGGTGTTGCCCAGCGAGTGCACGAGCACGCAGCCGCGCCGGCGGGCCTCGCGCGGGACGGCGATCTGCTCGGCGACCAAGCGGCGCCACCGTTCGCCCTCGTCGGCGTGCAGCCCCACGACGTCGCTCCACCCGTCCGCCCGCAGGGCGGCTGCCCCGCGCCGTGAGGTGAGCACGACTGGCTCCACGCCGACAGCGGATAGAGCGGGCGCGAGGGAGCGCACGTAGGTCTCGGTCCCGCCCGACACCCCAGGGTCGAGAAATGCTGCGTTCAGCGCGACTCTCATCGGCGCACCTGTGCCATCGCGCGCTCGTAGGTCTCCAGCGTTCCCTGCGCAGTGCGCGCCCAGGTCAACTCGCGGCAGCGGCGGTGGCCGCGCTCCACGAGCTCGTTGCACCGCGAGGGCGAGGCCAGCAATTGGCCGACAGCACGGGCGATGTCCTCGGGCCGAGAGGGGTCGAAGAGCTGGGCCGCGTCCGCCGCGACCTCCTTGAGCGCGGAGCGGTCCGAGCAGGCCACGGGCACGCCGCGCCGCATCGCCTCGAGCAGCGGGAGGCCGAACCCTTCTTCGAACGACGGCAGGACGAAGACCGACGCGACGGCATAGAGCCCCTCGACCTGAGCCTCAGGGAGCCACCCCGGGAGGCGGACGCGGTCGCTCACGCCGAGCTGAGCGGCGAGTGCCCGCAGTTCGCCCTCATGCTCGGTCGGCGCGCCGGGCAGCACCAGCACCGCGTGCCGGTCATCGAGGAGAGCGTGCGCCCGAATGAGGCCGGCGAGGTTCTTGTGCGATCGCTTCTGCGCGACGCACAGGATCACGACTGCGTCGCCGAGGCCGTGCTCGGCTCGCACCGCCGGCGACGATGGCGTGAACGCGGGCGAAATCTCGAGCCGGACGCCCTGGAGCACCACGTCCACGCGCGCCGGGTCGAGGCTCAGGGTCGACACGACATCGTCTCGGGTCGCATGCGAGACCGCGATGACGCGGTCGGCGCGGCGGGCGCTGGGGATCGCGGTCGCACGCATCGCGAGCCGGTCGGCGCGCGACATCGCGTCGGGGTGGCGCATCCAGATCAGGTCGTGCAGCGTGACCACTCGCGCCGCACGCGGCGCGGCCAGTGCCACGACGTTGGCCACGCCATGCAGCACGTCGAGCCGTCGCGCCGCACGCGCCTGCCCAACCCATTGTGCTCGCAGACGCGCGAGCGGCGACCCCGAGTCCTGCCGCACCCAACGCACCCCTTCCCCCCAGGGCTCGGCCACGAGCTCCTCGGGCACCTGAGAACCGACGAACGCCTCCAGCTCGAGATCGTCGCCGGCCTCCAGCAGCGCGGGCATCAGCTCGCGGGCATACCGGCCGACGCCCCCCGACTGCGGGTCGAGGCCGATCAGGTTCAGCCCCACCCTCACCGGCCGGCCACCTCACGGAGCAGTGCGTCGTAGCCTGCCACGGTGCGCTCCCAAGTCCATCGCTCGCGCACATCCCGCAGGGCTTCTGCGCGCAGACGCCCAGCCAGGACGGGATCGTCGAGGACCCCGACCAGCGCCGCCCCGAACGCATGCGCGTCACGCGCGACGAGCAGCCCGGTGCGCCCCGGGTCTACGGTCTCGCGGAAGCCGCCCTCGTCGACGGCGACGACCGGGGTCGAGGCGGCCATCCCCTCCAGCGCGATCAGTCCGAAGGGCTCGCGGACCTGCCCGCAGGCCAGCACGCCCGAGCGGTGGTAGGCCTGCACCAGCTCGGCGTGGGGCAGCGCCTGCTCGAGGCGTAGCGTCACCCCCCGCCGCGCCGCCAGCTCGCGCAGGGGATCCGCAAGCGTGCCGCGTTCGCCTACGACCGTCAGCTCCGGGCGTTGTGCCGGGTCAACGGTGGCCAGCGCCTCGATCACGAACTGGTGCCCTTTGAGCGGATGCAGCGCGCCCACCGACAGCACGCTGCGCTCGCGTTCCGGCGCCGGGCTGGGCTCGGCGAAGCTCGCGGAATCGACGCCGAGCGCGACCACGTCCGCCCGCACTCCGTAGACCCGCTCGAGTGCCGCGGCGGTGAAGCGCGAATGGGTCACGACCCGCCGCGCCGCCTGCAGGTGCTCCCGGCCCAGCCGGTCTCGCAGGCGCTCGTATGGGTCCAGGCCGGCCCGTACGAGACGCGCGCGCGGGCCCTCGGCCCGGCCGAACGCCGGCGCCTGCTCATGCAGCGCGCGCAGCGGCTCGGGCGCGTAGCAGAGCGCCGGCGTACGCAGGTACGGGAGCACCTCGTGGTTCTGCACCAAGAGCGAGGCATGCACGAAAGCGGCCGCATGACCTCCCGCGTCGATGATCTCGGCCAGCTCGCGGCCGCGCTCGGGCAGCGCCCTGAGTGCGCGGTAGCGGCCGAGCGCGGTGGCCGGCGCGGGCAGGGTGAATCGGTGGACCGGCACACGATCGGGCAGCGCAACCAGCGCTTCTCCGGGCTCGGGCTCGGGCATCCGGGTGTAGACGGTGGAGCGGAAGCCAGGCCGCCGGGCAACGTACTCCGCGATCACCCTTGGCGCGCCGCCCGCGGCCGGCAGATGATGCACGAGCGCGACATCGAGATCTTCACCCACGCCGGTTCCTGAAGCGTGCGACTACGTTGCGGGCCTCTACCACGAGCTCCGGCGGGACGCCGCGCAACAGGAGCGCCGCGACCACGAACACCACGGCCGCGGCGATCGCGGCGGGCGCCGCACCGAGCACGAGGGCGGGCGTCGTGGCCAGACCGCCGGCGAGCAGCAGCCCCGGCAGCTCCGCGGGCAGGCCCCGCACCGCCTGCGGGCCCGTCGCGAGGAGTCCCCAGCCCACGGCACACAACGTCGCCTCGGCTGCAACCGCGCCGATAGCGGCCCCGTCTGCGCCGTGCTCCGGGATGAGCAGCAAGCTCACGAGCACGGCAACCACGAGCGCTGACACCGTCTGGAGCAGCACGGCGCGCGTCCGGCCCACGGCCAGCAGAGTGAAGGACGCGGTCGCCGCGACGAAGGAGCCCAGGAGCGCCAGTGCGTGCCAGCGCAGCACGCTGTCCGCGGGCGCAGCCTGCGCTCCGCCCAGGACCTCGAGGATCGCGGGGGCGCCGACGCCGATGGTCAGCGCGAGCAGCGCGCCCGCGAGCACGCATGCGGCGAGCTGGCGCTCGACCGCGTAGCGCAGACGCTGCGCGTCGTCGCGGGCGGCGCGGGCGAGGATGGGAAACGTGGCGCCCACTATGAGCTGAGGGACCAGGAACAGCACCTCGACGATGCGGAAGGAGATGCCGAAGTAGCCCGTCTCCGTAGGGGTCGAGAGCTGATCCACGAGCAGGATCCCGACCCGCACGTAGAGCGTGCCCACTGCGGCGGCCAGCGCGTAGGGCACCGCGATCCCCAGCAGGCCGCGCCACACCGCGATGTCGATCGCAGGGCGCAGCGGGACGCTGCGCCCGGCCAGCCCCAGGGCGACCGCGAGGCCGATCACTGCTGCGATGACGAGGTTGCCCAGGTAACCGAGCAACTCGGTGCCGATCGCGGCGGCGACCAGGATGCCGGCAGTGGCGGCCACGACCCGCGCCAGATCGGCCGCGGTGACCGCGCCCAGGCGCAGATCGACCGACAGCACAGCGCCCACGGCCACCTGCACGCTGTTGATCAAGGCGGCCACGGCGGCCAGTCCGACGCCCGCGATCAGCGCAGTCTCGAACCCGGCGGCAGCCGCGTATCCGACCGCCACCGCAACGCCCACCCCCGACAGCACGAGACGCAGCCCGAACAGTCCGCGCAGGAACCGCTCGCGCCCGGAGCGGTCGCGCATAGCGAGCTCGCGCGTGGCGATCGCCGAGAGCCCCGCATCGGTCAGCCCGATGGTCACCGTGGCGATCGAGGCCGCCAGGACGTATCGACCGGAGTCCTCTACTCCGAGCGCACGGAAGAGAACCGCGGCCGAGCCGACCGAGAGCGACGTGCCGAGGAAGTAGCCCCCGAGCCGCAGGGCACCGCCGCGGATGGCGGCAGGGCCGGCGGCGGGCGTGTCGAGGACATCAGGGGCCCCCGTCACACGCGGCCTGCCCGCCACAGCGCGTCGTAGGCAGCGGCGCGCGCACCGCCGGTGCGGCGCTCGGGCGGTAGCACGAGGTCCTCGGCGCGCGCGGCCAAGCGCGACAGTCCGAGGCCGCCGGCGATCACCGCCTCGGTGGCAGCCGCCGGCCGGCCGCGCAGGCGCAGGTAACGGCGCAGTGAGACCAGGAAGTGCGGCGACGGCGCCAGCGCAGCCTCTCCCCCTCCGCGCACGAGGTGCACCGCCTCCGCATCGGGCACCAGCTCCACGGTGAACCCCGCCGCTCGTACGCGTTGCTGCCACTCGGTCTCCTCCAGGTAGAGGAAGAAGCCCTCGTCGAGCGGACCAGCGGCGTCATAGGCCACGCGGCGGATCGCCAGGGCCGCCCCGGTGACATGGGCGACCCGCTCACCGCGGCGCCAGCGGCTCGGCGGGACGCGGTAGGGGTCCAGCGCCGGGAGGCGCTGCAGCACCCAGCCGAGGGGGAGCGCGAGCTCCATGAAGAAGGTCGCGAGCCCGGGGAAGCGCCGGTAGGCGCTGGGCTGCAAAGTGCCGTCGGGGTAGACGAGGCGGGGTGCGGCGATCCCCGCAGCAGGGTGCTCGGTGAGATGTTCGGTGAGGGCCTGCAGCGCGCCGGAGCGCATCCGCACGTCGGGGTTCAGGACCGCGACCACCGGGGCGGTAGTGGCGGCGAACCCGGAGTTGACGCCCGCCGCAAAGCCGTCGTTGGCCGAGCGCTCGACGATCGTTGCCTTGGAGTGGCGTTCGCGCAACGCCTGAGCCGAGCCGTCGCCCGACGCGTTGTCGACCACGACCACCTCGGACGGACCGCTAGGCGCCGCCGCCTCCAGGCATTCCGACACGAGATCGGGGGTCCGGAAGTTGACGATGACGACGGCCAGGTTCTGCATGCGCCAAGATTACGCGGCCTTGCCGGCGCCCCCTTCCAGCGTTTCGACGCCCTACTGCAGCGTCTGCGGGGAAGCGCGCGCCGCTCTCATGCACGACCGCCTGACCGACCGCGTGTTCAGGGTCGCCCAGGGCGAGTGGCGACTGGTGCGCTGCGCCGGGTGCGGTGCGGGGCGGCTCGACCCGCGACCCTCAGACGACGCGATCGCGTCGCTGTACGCCGCCTACTACACCCACGAGCCCCCTGCCCCCAACCTCGCCCCGGCCGCCGTCGCGGCGCGTGCGGCGCGCGCGCTGCGCAACCGCTACCTCAACGCGCGCCTGGGCTACCGCCTGAAGCCTGCCTGGCCGGGCGGAGCGGCCGCGGGTCGCCTGCTGCCTCCGCTCGCGGCGATCGCCGAGCGCCCCGTGCGCGGGCTTCCACTTCAGCGACGGCTGCTCGACGTGGGCGCGGGCAACGGCCAGTTCGTGGCCGAGGCTGCCGGGGCCGGCTGGGAGGCGGCGGGGGTCGACCCGGATAGGAGCGCCGTCGAGGCGGGGCGCGCTACCGGCCTGGACCTCACCACCGAGACGGTGTTCGCCCGGGCGGAGCGCGAGCCGAGCGCCTACGACGCGGTCACGCTCTCGCACGTGATCGAGCACGTGCCGGACCCGGTCGCGGTGCTCGGTGCGGTGCACGCGCTGCTGCGGCCCGGCGGGCGTGTGTGGATCGCCACGCCGAACCTCTCGAGCACGGGCCACCGGCGCTTCGGGGCCGATTGGCTGCACCTCGACCCGCCGCGCCATCTGGTGCTCTTCGACGCGCCGGCTCTCGCCACGGCGCTCGCCCGGGCGGGATTCACCCGCGTGCAGGTCCTGCGTCCCACCCCCGTCGCCGGCCCCTCGTTTCGTATCAGCGACGCGGTGCGCCGAGGGGTGCCGCGCGCAAACGACGTACGCGAGGCGAGTGCGCGCATCCGCCTCGAGGGCGCGCTAGCCGATGTGCGGGCCCAGCACGACTTCTCCCTGGCCGAAGAGCTGCTGGTGAGCGCGCGGCCGCGGGAGCGCGCGTGAGACACCTCCGCGACCGCCTGGTCGCACACCCGTGGATCGCTTGGCCGCCGGGTCCACGTG
>JBBSLY010000020.1:0-11860 GCA_038233455.1 Solirubrobacterales bacterium
ATCTGAAGCTGAGACAGCGCCTGGCGCACTGGGCCCATCTGCTCCTCGGGTCCCAGGGGCGCGAGCGCGCGGACCCCCTCGATCGCCATGCGGGCCTGCTCGATGTCGCGCTCGGCGCTGGGATCGTCGCCCGGCGCGGCCGTCAAGCCAAGACGCCGGGCGCCGAGATTCACCAGCGTGGCCACGGTCTGGAGGATCACCTCCTCCACGCGGATGTGGCGCATCTGCTCCTCGAGCGCGGCGCGCAGCTCCTCTTCTGTCGGCTCTGCGGTCTGGTCGTCCATCAGCTGGTCACCCGCGCCCCAGCATACGTCCGCTGGGTCTCAGACACCTCGGCGGCGAAGACGTCCCCGACCGACGCGCCGGCCGCGAGTGCACGGCGCTGGCGCTGGGCCCCGTTCTCGGCGCCGAGCTGCACGTCGAGCGAGAGCGCCGAGCGAGCGGGCGCGGTCCACGCCAGCAGCCGATCGCCCACCGCCCGCGCGGGGAATTCCTTGCCGCGTTGCAGATCGATCAGCCTCCCGTCGAGCCCGTAGCGAATCGCGCGCCAGAAGTTCTCCTCGACCAGCCTCCTCGAGGGGTGCTCGAAGTCCACCTGCTCGTCGTGGTCGAAGGCGGCCTGCGCTGCGCACGCCACGATCAGCCCCGCCAGGGCGGTCGACTCCTCGGCAGTCGACTGGGCGTCGCAGATCCGGATCTCGACCGTCCCGAAGGAGTGGTGGGGGCGCACGCTCCACCACAGCTGCGTGTGCTCCACGACCGAGTTGGTCCGCACGAGGAAATCGACGTAGTCCGCGTACTCGGCGAACGTGTGGAATGCGTCGGGAATCCCGCAGCGCGGGAAGCTCTTGGTGAAGAGCTGGCTGCGGACCGAGTGCAGCCCGGAGTCATGCCCGTCGAGGAAGACGGAGTTGGCCGAAATCGCCAGCAGCTCGGGCAGAATCGGGCGCAACCGGTCGCACACCGCGATCGCGCGGTCGGCGCCCCGGATACCCACGTGAACGTGGAGGCTGAACGTGTTGTTGCGCCTCGCCACGTACTGAAGCCCTTCCTCGACACGCCGGTAGTGCTCGGTGTCGATCACCCGCTGCTCGGTCCACGGGCTGAAGGGGTGGGTCCCGGTGGCCGAGAGGCGCGCACCCCGCGACTCCGCGAGGGCGAACAGCCGCGCGCGGTGCTCGGATTGATGCGCCACGGCATCGGCGAAGCTCTCCCCCCGGCCCGAGCGGATCTCGATCTCGGACTCGATCAGCTCGCCGGCCACCGACTCCGCGAGCACCTCGTCCTCGGCCTGAGCGGCATCGCGCAGCTCCTCGAAGCGGTGGTCCAAGGCGAGCGTCTCTGGGTCGAGGATGCCGAACTCCTCCTCGAGACCCACCGTGAAGTCCTCCGAGGCCTCGAACACCTCCCTCGCGCGCGCCATCTCGAGCATCAGCGCACCGTCAGGCCAGGTAGAAGTACAGCGCGTAGAGCAGGTCGACGGCGGGGCTGGAGCTGTGCACCGTCACCTCCGGTGGCACGCTGAGCAGTGCCTCGGAGTAGTTGAAGATGATCTTGACTCCGTTGTCCACGAGCTCGTCGGCGACCCCCTGGGCGGCATCGGTCGGCACGGCGATCACCCCGACCACGATCTCCTCCTTCTCGACCAGCTGCCGAAAGTCCGCGAACGGGCGCACCTGGAGGTCTTCGCGAACCTTCTTGCCGACCTTCTTGGGGTCGGTGTCGAACAGGGCCACGACGCGGAAGCCGTGATCGCCGAAAACGTCGGAGCCCGCGATCGCCTGTCCCAGATGGCCGGCCCCGAACAGAGCGATGTTGTGCTGACCGGCCGTGCGCAGGATCTTGCGGATCTGCCCGATGAGCGAGTCCACGTTGTAGCCCACCCCCCGTTTGCCGAACTTGCCAAAGCCCGACAGGTCGCGGCGGATCTGGGTCGAGTTCACATGCGTGTAGTCGGCGAGCTCCTGGGAGGAGATCGTCGTCTTGCCCATCTTCTTGGCCTGGGTCAGCACCTGCAGGTAGCGTGAGAGACGGGCCGCCACCCCGATCGACAGCCGCTCCGGAGCGACCTGCTCCAGCGAGTCACGCGGCGGCAGGCGGTCGAGCGTGCTCACGGTTGCACTGTACCGAGCAGGCCCCGCAACGCGGGGGCGTCAACCCCCAGCTCGAAGGCCTCCTCGCCGTCCACGGCCAGGACCGGGATGCGCTCGCCGTAGGTGCGGTGCAGGCGCGGATCCAGCGAGATGTCGACCTCCTCGAGGTCGAACTCGAACTCCTCCGAGACCTCGGCCACGGCCGCCCTGGCGTCGTCGCACAGGCAGCACCCCGCCTTCCCGTAGAGGGTGATCCTCACAGCCGCGCCGCCGCGTCGAGCTTCAGGTAGTCCGGGAAGGCGAGCGGCTCGCTGTAGCGGGCGGCGGCGCCGATCATCGCCGCATTGTCGGTGCACAGCGCCGGCGGTGGAGCCCAGAGGCGCACCCCCAGCTCGCCGCAGAGCTCGGCGAGGCGGTCGCGCAGCTCGGAGTTGGCGGCCACGCCGCCTCCGATCGCCAGCCGCTGAAGGCGCTCGGCACCAACGGCACGGGCCACACGTGCCAGCAGCGCCGACACCAGCGCCGACTGATACGAGGCGGCGAGGTCGGCCTTTCGGCGCTCGGATGCCGCCTCTCCCAGGTCGCGGATCTTGTACAGGAGCGCCGTCTTGAGCCCACTGAAGCTGAAGTCGAGCTCGCCCGGTGCAG
The DNA here is from genome assembly GCA_038233455.1 of Solirubrobacterales bacterium. Classification (GTDB taxonomy): domain Bacteria; phylum Actinomycetota; class Thermoleophilia; order Solirubrobacterales; family Thermoleophilaceae; genus JAAYBF01. Next base: position 2,742 of record JBBSLY010000020.1, read on the forward strand.
AGCGCGGAAAGTCGAAGGCGCCCGGGTCGCCTTCCCGTGCCAGGCGGTCGATCTCGGGCCCGCCCGGGTAGCCGAGGCCCAGCAGGCGAGCGCCCTTGTCGAAGGCCTCACCGGCTGCGTCATCGACCGTCTGGCCGAGCACCGAGTAGGAGCGGGGATCGTCGACGCGCGCGATGAAGGTGTGGCCCCCGCTCGCCACCAGGCTGAGGTAGGGGGCCTCGATCGGGTCGGGCGCCAGCGTGCTCGCCACCACGTGCCCATGCAGGTGGTCGACGGGGATGAGATCGAGGCCGCGGGCGGCGGCCAGGGCCTTGGCCCACGACAGGCCCACGAGCAGCGCCCCGATCAGGCCGGGGCCGCGCGTGACAGCCACCGAACGGATGTCGTCGAGCTTCGCGCCGGCCGACTCGAGCGCATCGGCGGTCACCGCGTCGACGGCCTCGAGATGGCGCCGGGAGGCCACCTCGGGCACCACGCCTCCATAGCGGGCGTGAAGCAGGCCCTGCGAGGCAACCCTGCTGGACAGCACCTCGCCGGCGCGGTCCAGGACCGCCGCGCAGGTGTCGTCGCAACTCGTCTCGACCGCGAGGATCAAGTGCCCTCAGCCGGGCGCGCCCGCTCGATCGCGCACCGGCGCCAGGTCGCTGCCGGCCTCCCCCTCCACCGTGCGCCACATGATCACCGCGTCCTCGCGGTTGTCGTGGTAGTAGCCGCGCCGGCGGCCCGCAGCGCGAAACCCGAAGCGCTCGTAGAGCTCGGTGGCCGGGGCGTTGGAGATCCTCACCTCGAGGGTGTACTGCTCGCCGGGTCGATCGGCGATCTCGAACAGCCGCTCGATCAGCGCTGTGGCGATTCCCCCGCGCCGCAGGCGGTCGTCGACGGCGACATTCATCAGGTGCCAGACGACGTCGTAGCGCGAGCAGACCATGTAGCCGACTATCCGCCCTTCGCGCACGGCCGCGAGACAGATCCCGGACGGCTTGGACAGCTCGAGCACGAACATCGCCAGCGACCACGGCGTGGTGAACGCCCGCCGCTCGACGGCGATGACCTGGAACAGGTCGGCGAAGGTGAGGCGGCGGATCTCGAGCGGCTCTGTCATGGGCGGGGCTTGGCGTCGGGGAGGCGACGGTAGTCCGGCAGCACGGTCTCTGGAGCTGCGGCGGGCGTTTCTGCTCCCAGCCTGCAGATCGCCAGGCCTCTGACGACGTGTGCCCGCGCGCCCTCCGGTGCGACGCGAATGGCGCTCGTCTCCAGCACCTGCCTGAATCGTACCGAGCCGCTGCCCGCGGCAGTGGGAGTCGCCCCCCCGGCAAGAGCCCTCTGCGCCACCAGCTCGGGTGTGCCCGCGAACGGATCGACGACCCGGGTCCCGTCCTCGTATAGGGCCGCGAAGACCTCGCCTCGACCGGCATCGATGAGCGGCAGCGCCACGGGTGCGTCGATCCCTGCAGCCAGGGCGGCCAGCGAGGAGACGGGACGCAGCTGCGCGCCGTGCGCCCGCGCCAGGGCGCGTGCCGTGACCACTCCGATCCGCAGGCCGGTGAAGGCTCCGGGGCCGGTCCCGACGGCCACCGCTCCGATGTCGGGGTAGGCGAGGCCGGCTCGGTCGAGGCAGTGCGCCACCGCGGCCAGCAGGTCACGGGAGTGCGCCGGTGCCTGCTCGAGGGCCGCGGCCGCCGGCTCGTGCTCGAAGCATTCACCGTCCTCGCGCACGACGCACACTGCGCTCGCCGGGGTCGAGGTGTCGATGCCGAGCACGTTCATCCCACGACCTCAATCCGGCGCCGGCCCTCGGCGACGTGCTCGATCCGCACGCGGGCGACAACCCGCTCGATGACTGGCTCGGCCACCGCGGGCCACTCGACGAATCCGATCCGGTCGGGGGTGAGGTAGTCATCGATCAGCGCGGGATCCTCACCCGTGAGGGAGTCCAGCCTGTACAAGTCCAGATGCGCCACCTCGACGCGTCCCGGGAGCAGCTGCCCGATCGTGAACGTCGGGCTCGGGATCGGGCCCTCCACCCCAAGCGCCCGGCAGGCACCGCGGACGAAGGTCGTCTTGCCGCTGCCCAGCTGGCCGCTGACCAGCACGACATCTCCGGGAGCCAACCTCCCGGCGAGATCGGCGGCGGCCGTCGCCGTCCGCTCGGGGCTGGAGCTCTCGATCACCACCCCTCCAGTGTGGCGCGGATCAGTCCAGCAAGCCCAGCTGCTCGCGCTCCGGGGGCGCCGGTGCGGACCGCTCGGCACCGGTGTCGGCCTCGGGGGTGGATGAGCCCATCGCACCGGCTTGGGCCACCAGCGCCGGCAGGCGCGCAAAGTCGGCGGCCAGCTGCTCCTTCACGGACGGGGTGCGAAGCGCGGCGGCCGGATGAAACAGCGGAAACAGGACCACCGGCCTGCCCCCGATCTCGTGATGCTGAGGCTCCCCGTGGACCTTCGTGATCCCGCGCGGCGACCCGGTGAGCAGCTTGGTGGCGAAGTTGCCGAGCGTGCAGATCACCCGCGGCTCGATCAGCTCGACCTGGCGCTGGAGGTATGGCCGGCACGCCTCGATCTCGGAGGGTTGGGGATCGCGGTTGCCCGGCGGCCGGCTTTTCAGAACGTTGGTGACGAACACGTCGCCGCGGTCCAGGCCCTGCGCGGCGAGCATCTCGTTCAACAGGTTGCCCGCCCGGCCAACGAAGGGCAGGCCCTGAGCGTCCTCGCTTGCGCCTGGCGCCTCCCCGACGAACATCAGGTCGGCGTCGGCGTTGCCGGCGCCGAAGACGGCCTTCGTGCGCGTCTCGTGCAGGGGGCAGCGCCTGCAGGCCTCGGCCTCGCGGTAGAGCGAGACGAGCTGCTCTCGGCGCTCTTTCGCTGAAAGGCCCATCCAGTCGCACAGATTAGGCGCGGCCCGCCCGGTATCCTTTGGGACAAGGCCGCTACCCGACCCCGGGAGTGGACCTCGGACACCAGAGCCGAACGGCATCCCGCCGCCGGGAGCCGGAACGGATATGGCACCCAACCGCACAGCCCCATCTCTCCCCGTGCCGCCGTGCGGCCGCATCGCCGTGATCGGCGCCGGGCGTCTGGGCCCTGCGCTCTGCACGGCGCTGCGCAGAGCCGGCGTCGCGATCGACGGTCCACTCAGCCGCGGCGAGCCCCCGCAGCGCGCCGACGCCGTGGTGCTGTGCGTCCCGGACGCCGAGCTCGAGGCCGCGGCCACGGCGGCGGCCGGAAGCGCTCCGCTGATCGGCCACACCAGCGGCGCCACGCCTCTCGCGGCGCTCGCGGGCGCCGGTGCGACGGCGTTTGGCCTGCATCCGCTTCAGACCTTCGTGGGGCCCCAGAGCGCCGACCGCTTCAGCGGCGCGGGCTGCGCCGTTGGGGCCGACACCCCTGCGGCGTTGCGGTTCGCGCGCGAGCTGGCCGAGTCGCTCGGCATGCGCCCGTTCGAAATTGCCGACGGCGATCGCGCCGCCTACCACGCGGCCGCCTCGATCGCTTCCAACTTCCTGGTGGCGCTTCAAGCAACCGCCGAGGACGTGGCCCGTGGAGCCGGCATCGACCCGACCGAAGCCCGAGCTCTGCTCGCCCCGCTCGTACGCGCCACGGTCGAAAACTGGGCGACCGTGGGCCCCGAGCGTGCCCTCACCGGTCCCGTCGCGCGTGGCGACGAGGCGACGGTGCAGCGCCAGCGCCGGGCGGTGGCCGAGGCGGCCCCGGCCAACCTCGACCTCTTCGATGCGCTCGTGGAGCGCACGCGCGCGCTGGCCGGTCGGGAGCTGGTGGCGTGAGGACCGTGCGCACCGTGTCCGAGCTGCGGGCCGCGCTGCTCGCCGCGCGGCGGGCCGGTCGGACGATCGGCCTGGTGCCCACCATGGGCTCCCTCCACGAGGGCCACGCCTCGCTGATCCGAACCGCCCGCTCCGACTGCGACACCGTCGTCGTCTCGCTGTTCGTCAACCCCACGCAGTTCGGCGTCGGCGACGACTTCGACTCCTACCCCCAAGCGCTGGAACACGACGCCGTGCTGGCCGAGGCGGAGGGGGCCGATCTGCTCTTCGCACCGCCGGTAGCCGAGGTCTATCCCGACGGGTTCGACACCCTCGTGCGGGTACGGGGACTCACCGAGGTTCTCTGCGGCGAGCCCCGCCGGCGGGGCCCCGAGCACTTCGACGGCGTGACCACGGTGGTCTCGAAGCTGTTCAACATGGTCGGGCCCGACGTGGCCTACTTCGGCCAGAAGGACGCCCAGCAGGCGCTCGTGATCCGGCGCATGGTCCGCGATCTCGACATGGCGGTGCGGATCGAGGTCTGCCCGACGGTGCGCGAGCCCCACGGGCTCGCCATGAGCTCGCGCAACGCCTACCTCGACGCCGCCGAGCGCGAGCGTGCCAGTGGCTTGAACCGGGCCCTCGAAGCCGCGGACGCCGCGGTACGCAGCGGCCAGCGTGACGCCTCCGCCGTGTTGGCGGTCGCCCAAGCGCAGCTCGAGGCGGCGGGGATCGCGCCCGAGTACCTGGAGCTGCGCAGCGCCGAAGACCTTTCACCCGTCGAGCGCGTGAACGGCTCGACTCTGCTCGCGGTCGCGGCCCGGGTGGGCCGCGCGCGCCTCATCGACAACAAGGTCCTGGGAGGGACGACATGAGACGAACGATGCTCAAATCGAAGATCCACCGCGCAACGCTCACAGGCAGCGACCTCAACTACGTGGGATCGATCACGGTCGATGCCGAGCTGCTCGAGGCGGCCGACATCCGCGAGTCGGAGCTCGTCCACGTGCTCGACATCGACAATGGCGCGCGCTTTGAGACCTACACCATCGCCGGGCGGCCAGGGTCGGGCGAGATGCAGGTCAACGGCGCCGCCGCCCGCCTCGTCCACACCGGTGACAAGGTGATCGTCGTGTCCTACGCCTCCTACGACGAGGCCGAGCTGGACGGCTACGAGCCGAGTGTGGTCCACGTGAACGCCGACAACGAGATCGTGACCGTGGATGACGCCGTCTCGCGGTTGCTGGGATGAGCGCGCGACCGAAGATCGCCACCGCGCCCCCCGCCAAGGGCAAGCCGGTCACGCTCTCGACGCTGGCCGAGAAGAAGGCGCTGGGCGAGCCGATCGCGATGGTCACCGCCTACGACTACCCGAGCGCGGGGGTCGCGCAGGAGGCAGGAGTGGACCTCGTCCTGGTGGGCGACTCCGCCGCGATGACCGTGCTCGGCTACCCGAGCACCGTGCCGGTGTCGGTCGAGGAGATGCTGATGCTCTCCGCCGCCGTGCGCCGGGGGTGCAAGACGCCGATGATCGTCGGCGACCTCCCGTTCGGCTCCTACGAGGCCTCCGACGAGCAGGCCGTGACGACAGCTCAGCGCTTCGTCAAGGAGGCGGGCTGCGACGCCGTGAAGCTCGAGCGGGGCGGCAGCTCGGTGGCGCGAGCCAAGGCGATCATCGACGCGGGCATCCCCGTGATGGGCCACGTCGGCCTGACGCCCCAGACGGCCACGGCCCTCGGCGGCTACCGCTCGCAGGGCCGCACCGCCGACCGGGCCCTCGAGGTGGCCCGCGACGCCGTCGCGCTCCAGGACGCCGGCTGCTTCGCGATCGTCTTCGAGGCGATCCCGTCGGACGTGACCGACCTGATCATGCCCCGGCTGGACATCCCGGTGATCGGCATCGGGGCCGGGCCGGCGACCGACGGTCAGGTGCTGGTCTTCCACGACCTGCTGGGCATCTATGACGGACACGCGGCCCGCTTTGTGAAGCGCTACGCCGATGTTCGTGCGCAGATGGTCGCAGGGGTGCAGGCCTTCGCCGAGGATGTGCGCGCGCGGCGCTACCCCGAGCCCGAGCACGGCTACACGATGGCGCCCGACGAGCGCGAGCGGTTGAGGGGCCTGCTGGCGACGGCTACCGCAACAGAGCCTGCTGACAAGGGTTGATTGGCCAGACCTAGAACCTGGCTACGACCCCAAAACCGGAGGTTCATCCCATGAAGCGTTTCGCCCGCCGTCCCTCGCCCGCCCTCGTCATCTCTTGTATCGCGCTGTTCGTCGCCCTCGGAGGCGTCTCGTACGGCGTGGCGACCGGCTCGATCGACGGTCGTGAGATCAAGAACGGCAGTATCCGGGGGGTCGACGTGAAGAATCGGAGCCTCACAGGCAACGACGTGGCTGGCAACCGCCTCGGCGCAGGCGCCATCAAGGAGCTCTCCCTTGGGACCGTGCGGTTCGCCCGCGGCGTCGAGAGCTCGGCCGTCGTCAGCGAGACCGGCGGCGTGGTCCGGGCCACGGGCGGCGCGACATCGCAGCGCACCAACAAGGGCCGCTACGTGGTGATCTTCGCCCGGCCGGTGTCCAACTGCGTCTACGCGGCGACGATCGGCGACGAGTCGGCCGGCGGCACCGGCAGCGGCCTGATCTCCGTGGCCACCAACCCGATCAACGCCAACGCCGTGAACGTCCGGACCGCAAACGCGAAGAACACGCCGACTGACCGCTCGTTTCACCTGCTGGTGACCTGCTTCTAGGCGGGCTCGGTCGACTGATCGATCTCGCGCAGGACATCGGCCGGGGCACCTGCGCAGATCGTACGCGGCGGCAGGTCTTTGGTGACCACGCTGTTGGCGCCGATCACGCAGCGCTCTCCGACCGTCACTCCACCGGTGATCACGACGTTGGCGCCGCACCAGACGTTGTCCCCCACGGTGGTCGGCCCCTTGGTCGTGAACCCCTGCCAGGTCACGGGCTTATCGGGGTCGTCGAAGCGGTGCGCGGCGTCGGTGACGAAGCAGCCGTTGGCGAACATGCAGTGATCGCCGATCTCCACAAGCTCGTGGGCGGCCACCATCACCCCGATGTTCAGAAAGCAGCCTGCGCCGATCCGGATCCGCGCCCGGCCGGGGGCGGTGATCCAGACCTGGGGCTCGAGCAGGGTGCCCTCCCCGATCTCCAACCGACCCTCGCGGAGCGCCTCGAGCACGTTGCCTTGGACCGGCCAGCGGGCAAAGGCGCCCCGGCGCGCCATCTCGCGGTGCAGCGCCAGGCGGTTCCACGGCAGCGCCGCCCGCTCGTACCAGCGCCACTTCTGAAACCACAGCGTGGCCTGGTCGCGGACCTCAGACACCGGCGGGAGCTTGCCACACCGTCTAGGTTCGAAGCAGATGGAGCGCATGCCGATCCTCTACGACGCCGACTGTCGCTTCTGCCGCGCGAGCGTTGCGGCGGTGCTCGTCTGGGACCGCCGCGGGCGGCTGCGCCCCGTGGCGCTACAGAGCAAGGAGGCCGAGCAGCTCCTTCCCGGCTTGGGGGCCGACGAACGGATGTCCGCCGCGTACCTCGCTCCCCCTGGGCGCGCACCGGTGTCCGGTGGTGCGATCGCCGCCGCGCTGCTGCCTGAGCTCCCCGGCGGCTCTGGACCGGCGTGGATCGCGAACCGGGTCCCGGGCCTCGCCCACAGGACCTACGCGTGGGTCGCGCACAACCGCGGCCGGCTGTCACGCCTGGTTCCCGGCCCGATCGCGCGGCGAGCGGACTCCCTGGTGGCGGAGCGCAACGCCGAGCGTGCGATCCCGTCACCATTGGGGCTGCGATGACCCCCCTCGACAAGGACGGACCTCCGCCCGGAGGCTCGAAGAGCCGCTGGCTGTCGCTGTTCGTCACGGCGAGGGTCATCGGCACCGCCGTCGCGGCGCTGCTGCTCCTCGCCCACACCCTCACCGACTACGACGGGATCCTCGCGATTGCGGTGCTCGTCTATGGGTCCGCCACGGTGCTGCTGGTAGGGCGGCTGGGGGCTTACCGGCTCGGACCGGCCTTCTGGGCCGCAGACGCCGTGGCGGTGCTGCTGCTCATCCTGGCGGGAGGCCAGTGGCGCAGCCCCTTCTACCTGCTCGCCCTCACCGCGCTGATCCTCCCCGCCACGACGCTGCGCTTCACCCGTGCCCTGGCCTTCACCGGGGCCTTCACCGTCGGCTACTTCGTGGTGGCGGCGACCACGGGCATCGACTGGAACACGCTCGAGACCACGCCGAGGCTCGAGAGCCTCGCCACCCACCTGATGCTTCCCGTTCTCGTGGGGAGCGGGCTGGCGTACTCCGCCTATCTGCTCGGCCGCTTGAAGGCCGAGCAGCGCAGGGCCGAGGAGCTGGCGCTGGAGGCCGAGCGCCGGCGCATCGCTCGGGACCTGCACGACTCCGCCAAGCAGCGCATCCACGCGGCGCATCTCGTGCTCAGCTCGCTGCGGGGAGGCACGGAAGGACAGCTCAGGCAGACCATCGAGCAGGCCCTGGGCGAGCTCGAGGCTGCTATCGCGGAGATGAACACCAGCCTCACCGGCCTGCGCCAGCCGGCGCCGGGCGGGAAGCTGATTGACGCAATTCGTGAGCGCGCCGCGCGGCTCGAGATGGTCGGCGGGATTCCGGTCAAGGTCTCCGGCTCGGCTCCCGCGCTGGCGCCGCCGGTCGCGGCCCACGTGTTCCACGTCGTGGGCGAGGCGATGTCCAACGCGGTCCGCCACGCGGACGCACATGAGATCGAGGCGAAGCTCGGGATGGAGCGCGGCAACCTGCAGGTGACAGTCACAGACGACGGTCGCGGCCTCGATGGCAATGGCGACCGCGAGGCCCATGGCCTCCAGTCGATGGCCGACCGGGCGGAGATGATCGGTGCGACGCTGAAGATCCTGCCGGCGGAGGGCGGCGGCACCAGCGTGCGGCTGCAGATTCCGAAGGACCAGCTAGCGGGATCGATGCTGTGACCGGCGTTCACCGAACAGCGGGACGGTTGCCGCAATGATCAGGGTGATGATCGTCGACGACCATCCCGCGCTGCGGGCGGGACTGCTCACGGTCCTGCGCGCCGAGCCGGGCATCACCGCCGTCGGCGCCTCCGGCGCAACGGCGGACGCCCTTACGGACACCCGCCACGAGCCGGACGTCGCGCTCGTCGACTACAACCTCCCCGATGACAACGGGCTGAACCTCTGCCGCCGGCTCAAGGCACGCGGCGAGGCACCTCGGGTGATCGTTTACTCGGCGCACGCCGACGCCGCGCTCTCGGTGTCGGCCCGCCTGGCCGGCGCGGACGGCGTGGTCGACAAGGGCGCTCCCGCCGACCTGCTGCTCGACTCGATCCG
>JBBSLY010000021.1:0-11621 GCA_038233455.1 Solirubrobacterales bacterium
CGCGCAGCCAGCCCGAACGGGTTTCGGGGAAGGTCGAGATCACGACCTCGTCGATCCCGTAGAAGTCGAGCGCGGTGTTGATGGCCGTGAACGGGTCGGGGTGGCCGACCTGGCCGACGGCCTCGATGCCCTCTTCCTTCAGGCGCTCCAGCGTCGCTGCCAGCCGATCGGACGCGCCGCTCTCGTCGCCACCCGTCAGCGGCGAGATCACTATGAAGCGCCGCGGCCCCTCGTCGGCAAGCTCCTTGAGCTGATCGATCAGTGCCTGGCCGCCGATCGTCTGGTTGGCCACCACCAGGGTGCGCGTCGTCTGGTCGTGGTCTGAGTCCAGGTCGACCACGACGTGCTCGACCGGGCAGTCGACCTCGCCCTCCACCCGCGTGACAAGGTCCTGGCGCACCCACCCCGAGCGCGTCTCGGGGTGGGTGGCGATGATGATCTCGTCGTAGTGGCGCTCGCCGATGGCGTCGTGGATCGCGGAGTAGGGGTCGGGGTCCATGACCTCCCCCGAGGCTTCGATGCCCGCCTTGCCGAGCTGGGCGACCGTCATTCGCAGGCGGTTCTCGGCGGCGTCACGGACCGATTCGTCGTAGATCACGTAGCCGTGCTTGGGCGAGCTCTGCGGGCAGATCACGTGCACCGCGACGGGGCCCTGGTCGGCGTGGCGCTTGACCGCGTCGATCAGCGCACGGCCGACGAGCGTCTCGTTGGCCACAACGAGGAGTGTCCTGGCGTCGCTCATTCGGTGGTCGGGGGCGGCGCGCCGCCCCCACCGGCCGGCGCCGCCTTGGCCGCGGCAGGCGCCTTCTTATCGCTGAACACCGCGTGTACGGCGCCGGGCACGCCGTACTCGTAGGGCCCGCCCACGACGGTCGGTATCTCGTCGAAGTTGAAGATCGGGGGCGGCGAGGACACCTGCCACTCGATCGAGTGCGCCCGCCAGGGGTTGGCCGCCGCCTTCAGGCCGTGGCGCCAGCTCGTGATCATGTTGTAGAGGAAGATCAGAAACGAGAGCCCGAAGATGAAGCTCGACACAGAGATCAGCATGTTCAGGGTCGCGAACTGGTCGGCGTAGTCGGCCACCCGCCGCGGCATGCCGTCGACGCCCACGAAGTGCATCGGGCCGAACGTGAGGTTGAAGAAGACGAACGACAGCCAGAAGTGCAGCTTGCCCAACCGCTCGTCGTACATCCGGCCGGTCATCTTGGGGAACCAGTGGTAGAGCCCGGCGAAGATCGTGAACACGCTGCCGCCGAAGAGGACGTAGTGGATGTGCGCGACGATGAAGTAGGTGTCCGAGACGTGGATCACGACCGGGATCACCGCAAGCATGATCCCGCTGATCCCGCCCAGGGTGAACATCGTGATGAAGCCCAGGGCGAACAGCATCGGCGTGGTGAGGTGGATCACGCCCTTCCACAGCGTCGCGAGCCACGAGAAGATCTTGATCCCGGTGGGCACCGCAATCAGCATGGTCATGATCATCATCGGCACACGCATCCAGTCGAACATGCCCGACACGAACATGTGGTGCGCCCAGACCGTGAAGCCGAGGATCACGATCGCCACCAGCGAGAAGGCCATCATCCGGTAGCCGAACACCGGCTTGCGCGCGTGGGTCGAGATCACCTCGCTGACGATCCCGAAGCCGGGCAGCATCATGATGTAGACCGCCGGGTGAGAGTAGAACCAGAAGACGTGCTGGTACATCAGCACGTCGCCGCCGCCGGCCGGGTCGAAGAAGTGCGTGCCCAGCGAGCGGTCGAGCAGCACGAAGAACTGCGACCCGGCGACGAATGGGGTGGCGATCACCACGAGCAGCGAGGTCGTGAAGTTGGCCCAAACGAGCAGCGGCATCCGCCAGAAGGTCATGCCCGGCGCGCGCATCGTGATGATCGTGACCAGGAAGTTGAGCGCGGTCGCGATCGAGGAGGCGCCCGCGAACTGCACCCCGATGGTGAAGAACTGCTGGCCCACCGGCGTGTCGGTCGAGAGCGGGGCGTAGGCGGTCCAGCCGGTGGCAAAGGCGCCGCCGTCGGCGAAGAACGAGGCCACCATCATCACGCCGGCCGTGGGCAGCATCCAGAACGACAGCGCATTCAGCCGCGGGAACGCCATGTCCGGCGCGCCGATCATCAGCGGGATCACGTAGTTGGCGATGCCCGCGAACACCGGGATGATGAACAGGAAGATCATCAGCGATGCGTGCACGCTGAACAGCCCGTTGTAGGTGTTGGGATCGACGAACTGGGTGCCCGGCTGGGCCAGCTCGGCCCGGATCACCATCGCCATCAGCCCACCGAGGATGAAGAAGATGAACGTGGTGACGATGTACTGGATCCCGATCACCTTGTGATCGGTGTTGACCTTGAAGTAGTCCCTCCAGGTCTTGGCTCCGTGCCCCGAGTGGTCCTCGGGCACGGTGGGGGCGCCCGACGCCCAGCGAAACCAGTAGTCAAAGCAGCCGATGCCCACGATGAAGCCCAGCGGCATGGCGATCAGGGCGACCGTGGTGATGGCGTCGCCGTCGAACACGGGGTCGTAGCCGTAGAGCGTGCGCACGAGCACCACCAGGCCCACCGCGAAGGCGATCGCGATCGGCTGGCTGAGCGCGGCGCGGTACCAGCCCGGACCCCGGAGCTTGGCCGCGAGCGTCACTGCTTCTCCTCTCCGCTCACGCTGAGAAGGTACTGAACCAGCGTGTCGATCTCCTCATCGGACAGCTGCTCGGCGTAGCCCCCGGGCATGATTCCTTCGTTGAAGTTGGGCACCACGAACGCGTCCGGGTCCTCGATGGAGGTCTGCACGTACTCCTCGGGTGACTGGTCCTCTGCCTTCCCGAACTTCTTCGCGTCGGCCGCCAGGTCGTCGAGGCCCGGGCCGATGGCCGAGCTGGACTCGGCGTCGGCCAGGGTGTGGCATGCGTTACACCCCGTTTCGGTGAACAGCTGGCGCCCGGCGGCGGCCTGGTCGCCCCCGGCCGCGGCGGCGCCGCCGTCGCTTTCGGACTGCTGCTCCTTTGCGATCCACGCGTCGAATTTCTGCGGCGGTACGACCCGCACCACCGCGCGCATCGTCGAGTGCCCGATGCCGCAGAGCTCGGCGCAGACCACGTTGTACTCGCCGAGGCGGTCGGGCTTGAGGCGGATCTTGGTGGTGAGGCCGGGCACCGCGTCGGTCTTCAGGCGGAACTCGGGCACCCAGAAGTCGTGCAGCACGTCGTCGGTGTTCACGCGGAACTCGACGTCGCGGTCCTTGGGCAGCACCAGCTCGGTCGACTTGACCCTGCCCTCGCCGGGGTAGTCGAAGCGCCAGGCGAACTGCTGGCCGGTGACGTTCACGATCAGCGGGTCGGTCTGCTTGGCCTCGATGTCGTCCAGCACGATCCACCCGTAGGCCGCCAGTGCCGACACCATGATGAAAGGGATCGCCACCCAGATGACCTCGAGCTTGGCGTTTCCGTGGATCGGCTTGCCGTCGGAGAGGTCGCCGGGCTGCGCCCGGAACGCGAACACCGAGTAGAGCGCGACCGACATCACCAGCACGAACACGGGCACCGAGGCGATCAGTAGGACGTCCCAGAGCGTGTCGATCTGCTCCGAGGCGGTCGAGGCCTGGACTGGAAACCAGTCGATGGTGAGCACGATCACGATCCCGACGACCGTCGAGATCCCGCTCAGCAGCGCCATGCCGAGCGCTGGTCGTCTACGCAGGAGCCGGCGCATTGCTTCTCCTCGTGCCCATTCGGCGCGCGAGTCTATTTCACGGCGAAGACGGGCGCGACCCCCATGGCGGTGGTGGGTCGCTCAGGCAGCGAGGGCGGAGACGGCGGCGACCCGAAACAGCGAGGGCGGGGTTCCGTGGTGGCGGCGAAACGCCTTTGCGAACTGGGCGGGCTGGCGGTAGCCGACCGCGCTCGCGACCTGGTTCACGGGCTCTGAGCTGGTGCGTAGAAGCTCAGCGGCGCGCTCCATCCGCACGCGCTGGAGGTAGGCCCTGAAGCTCGTCTCTCCCGCCTCGGCGAACGCGCGCTGGAGCTGGCGACGCGAGGTGGCGACCCGCCGCGCGACGTCGTCCAGGGCGAGCTTCTCGGCGAACTCAGCCTCGATGATGGTGGCCGCATCCAGGAACAACGCGCGGCGGCGCAGCACCGTCGACGAGCGCTTGGCTTCAGAGCGCATCTAGAACTTGTACGGACCGGTCACCCATTTGGATCGGTCCTATTCCCGATCGGTGTTCACAGTCCCAGCGCAAGCTGGCGCGACTGCGCCAGCAGCTCACCCTGGCGCGACCACAGCGTGGCGTCCTCGTCGAGCAGCCCGTGACGCGCCGAGCGCGTGCGGTAGCGGCCGAGCACCCACTCGTGGGGGAGGGGCAGCCGGGCGCGCAGATGCAGGGTGAGGTCGAGCGTCGGCACGGCGATGGGAGCCGCGGTGGTCGCGAAGATCGCCGGATACCAGGTGTCACAGAGGGTCGCCAGGGGTGGCCGCGTCCAGCACCCGCGGCTCGCGCAGCGCCAGCCAGCCGCCCGTCAAGGCCTCCTCGGCCTCGCTGAAGGGCGCCGCTCCCAATGCCGGCCGAAAGTCGAAGTTGCGCGCGAACGGAGGGGCCTCGTCGGCGTCGGGGAGCGCGTCCAGGTCCTCGGGGGGCGGCACCTGGGGCGCCGGAGGCCCGTCCAGCTCGATGCCCTCCCGATCAGCGCACAGCACCGCCTGCGAGTTCGCGAATGGCTCGCCGTCCTGCTCGAAGCGGGCATGGGCGAAGGTCACCGACCTGCCGGCCCGCTGGATCTCGACGCGCACGCGGGCGGGCCCGGCTTCGGGTGCGCGCAGGTAGTGGATCGTGAGCGAGCGCAGCGGGCGGTCGCTGATCTCGGCCTCCAGCGCCCGCGCCACGATGGCCGCCAGGTAGCCCCCGTTGGGCCCGACGATCACCCACCACGGGCGGCGCAGATCGCATTCGTACACCCCGTCTCCCGAGGGGCGCACGGCCGTATCGGACTCGAGGCTCAGTGCGGGTGCTCGAGCGGCAGCTCGGCGATCTCGGCCCGCGTCTGGCGCACCCAGCGAACGGACGCGACGAGGGTGATTGCAAGCCCCAGCGCCACGAGCACGTAGTTGACCACCACCCCGACGAGGGCGAGGGTGGTCCCGGCCGCCACGAGCACCGGGAGGTAGGAGGGCGCCGGCAGGTGGATCGGCTCGCCGGCGGGCGGCACGGGCTCGTCGTGCGAGATCCGCTCGGCCATCAGTAGACGAAGGCCACGGCGAAGGAGGCGGCGAACACGATCAAGCCGATCAGCCCGGCGATCAGCGCGGTGCGGATGTTGCGGTTTGCCAGGCGGCGATCCACTGCGGCGGGGATTCTGCCAGACGGGCCGACCGGCGTGGCGGAAGCCGTACATCAGGCGTTGGGGTTGGCGATCCGTCGAGGCCGTTCGGGTGAGTCGAGTGGCCGACACCCCTCCCACGCCGGCGGCTGAAGTTGTGAAAGCGCCTCATCGGGTCTACTACGGTCATCTCCCGGGGCAAGAGGTCCGGGACCGGAGCCCCTCTGAAGGTGAACCAAGTGTCTAAACGCCAGGGAAAAAGCCAGTGAGCACGGTGATCGGCGTCGATGTGGGCGGGACCAAGGTCGCCGCCGCGGCGATCGAGGACGCCGAGGCCCGAGAAGAGGTCGAGCACCCCACGGACGTTTCGAGCGCCGACGCGTTGATCACCGGCATCGAGGCGGCGGTGGCCGAGGTCGCCGGCCGCGCTGGAAGCCCGGACGCGGTCGGGCTCGGGCTCCCCTCCCAGATCGAGTTCGCGACGGGAACGGTCCTCAGCAGCGTCAACATCCCGTTGGAGGGTGTCTCGCTGCGGTCCGAGCTCGGCGAGCGGCTCGGCGTGCCGGTCTTCGTCGACAACGACGCCAATTGTGCCGCGCTCGCCGAGGCCCAGCTCGTGCCTGATCCGCCCGCCACTCACCTGGTGATGCTCACGCTCGGGACCGGCGTCGGCGGCGGGGTGATCATCGACGGCCGAATCGAGCGCGGCCACAGCGGCCTCGGGGCCGAGCTCGGCCACGCGATACTCGACGGCCGGGCCGCCCTCTCCGCGGAGTCGTCCGAATTTCCCCGCCCCGGATCGCTGGAGTGGCTCTGTAGCGGCACGGGGCTGGAGCGCGCCGCCACCAGCGCCGCCGAGGAGCAGGCCGACGGCGCCCTGAGCGAGCTGCTGGCCGAGAAGAGGCGGGTCTCGGGTCGCGATGCCGTCGCCGCCGCCAACGCGGGGGACCCCGGAGCGCGGACGCTGTTCGACCAGCTGGGACGCTGGCTGGGATTGGGCATCGCCGGCGTGGTCAACACCTTCGAGCCGCAGCACGTGCTGATCGGCGGCGGCCTCTCGGCGGCCAGCGACCTCTTCCTCGACACGGCCGTCGAGGAGGCCCGCAGGCATACTCTGCCCGCGCTTTGGGAACGGGCTTCGGTAGGGCTTGCCGCCGGGGGAGCCCGGGCCGGCGTGATCGGTGCCGGGGTGCTCGCCGAGCAGGAGCTGGGCAGATCGCGAGATACTGCCGGTGAGAGGCCATGACCAACGAGGGAGATCGATGACCACGGAGACCGCGACCGACGCCAAGACGCTCGACGAGCTCGCCATCAACACCATCCGCACCCTCTCGATCGACGGCGTGGAGAAGGCCAACTCCGGCCACCCCGGCGCACCGATGGCGCTCGCGCCGGTCGCCTATGCCCTCTATGCGCGCGCGATGCGCCACAACCCCGCCAACCCGGACTGGTTCGACCGCGACCGCTTCGTCCTCTCGGCGGGCCACGCCTCGATGCTGCTGTACTCGGTCCTTCACCTGAGCGGCTACGGGGTCAGCCTGGATGACCTCAAGAGCTTTCGCCAGCTCGGCAGCCCGACCGCGGGGCATCCGGAGTACGAGGCCGAGGGCACCCCTGGGATCGAGGTCACCACCGGCCCGCTGGGCCAGGGGATCTCGAACGCTGTGGGCTTCGCGCTGGCCGAGCGGATGCTCGCCGCGCGCTTCAACTCAGACGGCCACGAGATCGTCGACCACTTCACCTACACGATCGCCTCCGACGGCGACATGCAGGAGGGCGTGGCCTCAGAGGCCTGCTCGCTGGCCGGGCACCTCGGCCTGGGGCGCCTGATCGCCTTCTATGACTCCAACCAGGTCCAGCTCGCCGGCCCGACCAGCATGGGCTTCTCCGACGACGTCGGCAAGCGCTTCGAGGCCTACGGCTGGCACGTCCAGGACGCCGGCGAGGACATCGCCCTCGAGGACATCGACGCGGCGATCGAGGCGGCAAAGGCCGAGAAGGGCAAGCCCTCGCTGATCGTGCTGCGCACCCACATCGGCTACGGCTCGCCGAACAAGCAGGACTCCCAGCAGGCCCACGGCTCGCCGCTGGGAGAGGACGAGGTGCGCCTGACCAAGGAGGCCTACGGCTGGGACCCCGACGCCCACTTCCTCGTGCCCGACGAGGTCCGCGAGCGCTTCGCCGAGGTCGGCGAGCGCGGCCGCGAGGCCGAGGAGGAATGGTCCCAGCACCTGGAGGACTACCGCTCGGCACACCCCGAGCTGGCCGAGCAGCTGTCACTCGTGATGGAGGACAAGCTGCCGTCCGGCTGGCAGGAGGACCGGCCGCGCTTCGACCCGGGCGACGATGCGCTCGCCACCCGCAAGGCCTCCGAGCAGGTGATCCAGTGGGCGGCCGAGAAGGTGCCCAACCTCGTCAGCGGCTCTGCCGACCTCGAGCCCTCCACCAACACCGAGATCGAGGACGGGGGGTCGGTGACCCGCGACGACTACTCGGGGCGCAACGTGCACTACGGCGTGCGCGAGCACGCGATGGCGGCGATCGTCAACGGCCTCAACCTCCACGGCCTGCGCGCGTTCGGCTCCACGTTCTTCAACTTCGTGGACTACAACAAGCCCTCCGTGCGGCTGGCCGCGCTGATGGGCCTCGGCGTGATTCACGTCTACACCCACGACTCGATCGGCCTCGGCGAGGACGGACCCACCCACCAGCCGGTCGAGCAGCTGATGGCGCTGCGCGCCACCCCCAACGTGAACGTGGTTCGCCCCGCCGACGCCAACGAGACGGCGCTGGCGTGGCAGTTCGCTTTGCAGCAGACCGACGGGCCCTGCGCCCTGGTGCTCAGCCGCCAGAACCTCCGCATCCTCGACCCCGAGGCGATCCCCGAGCACGCGATCGAGCGCGGCGCCTACGTGCTGCGCCGCGAGGGCAAGGAGTCGGGCCCCGAGGCGATCCTGACCGGCACCGGCTCGGAGGTCGAGCTGTGCCTGGAGGCGGCCGAACTGCTCGAGGGCCAGGGTGTGGCCACGCGCGTGGTGAGCATGCCCTGCTTCGACCGCTTCGTGGAAGCCGACCAGTCCTACCGCGACGAGGTGCTGCCGCCCTCGTGCCGCGCGCGGGTCTCGGTGGAGGCCGGCGCGACGCTCGGCTGGGAGCGCTGGACGACCGAGGACGGTGTGGCGATCGGCATGCACGGCTTCGGCGCCTCGGCGCCCGCACAGGACCTGTACGAACACTTCGGATTCACGGCTGAGAAGATCGCCGGCGAGGCGCGCGGCGTGCGCGACCGGCTGAGCGCCAACTAGAGAGACGACGAGGAGAGACATGGGAGCCACGGCACAAGTGAACGAGCGCCTCGAGGCGCTGACGGAGGCGGGCACGAGCGTCTGGCTCGACCAGATCCGGCGCAGCCTGATCGAGTCGGGCGAGCTGCAGCGTCTGGTCGACGAGGAGTGCCTGCGCGGCGTGACCTCCAACCCGGCGATCTTCGAGAAGGCGATCCTCGGATCGGACGACTACGACGACGACATCGAGCGCCTCGCCGGCGAGGGAAAGAGCGCGACAGAGATCTACCTCGACCTGGCCGTGCGTGACGTGCAGCTGGCATGCGATGTGCTGCGGCCCGTGTGGGACGAGGCCGGGGGCGCGGACGGGTTCGTGTCCCTGGAGGTCGAGCCGTCGGTGGCGTTCGACTGCGACGCGACCTTGAAGCAGGCGCACGAGCTGTGGGAGGCCGTCGACCGCCCCAACGTGATGATCAAGATCCCGGCCACCGAGGAGGCCCTGCCCGCGATCGAGGAGTCGATCGCGGACGGGATCAACGTGAACGTGACGCTGCTGTTCTCGATCGAGTCCTACGAGGCCGTGGCCGAGCGGTACGTCCGCGGGATGGAGCGCCGCAAGGAGGCGGGCGAGTCGCTCGACGTGCACTCCGTGGCGTCGTTCTTCGTCTCGCGCGTGGACTCCGAGGTGGACAAGCGCCTGGAGAAGCTCGGCCGCGAGGACCTGCAGGGGATCGCGGCGGTGGCAAACGCCCGGGCGGCCTACCAGAGCTTCAAGGAGATCTTCCAGGGGGACCGGTTCGCGGACCTGCGCGAGGCAGGCGCCCCGGTGCAGCGCCCCCTGTGGGCCTCGACGGGCGTCAAGGACCCCAAGTACCCCGACACCAAGTACGTGGACGAGCTGGTCGCTCCCGACACCGTGAACACGATGCCGATGGCCACCCTCAACGCCGCCGCCGAGCAGACCGAGGTCTCGGGCGCGACCGCCGACCAGGACCCGAGCGAGGAGCTCAAGACGCTCGAGGACGCCGGGATCGACATGGGCGACGTGACCAAGCAGCTGCTCACCGAGGCCGTCGACAAGTTCGTCGAGCCCTTCGACAAGCTGATCGCCGGGGTGGAGTCCAGCAAGGAGGCCGCGGTCACCGGTCGCCCGGCGACGATCGAGTCGAACATGCCCGACCACCTCGAGCCGGCCCTCGCCAAGCGCGTCGAGACGGCCGTGTCCGAGGACGTCGCCAAGCGGGTGTGGCGCAAGGACGAGTCACTCTGGGGCGGGCCCGGCGTGGCGGAGATCGGCGACCGGCTGGGCTGGCTCACGATCTCCGACCGGATGCTCGAGGAGGCCGGCGACCTCAAGGCCTTTGCCGAGCAGGCCAAGGCCGACGGCTTCACCCATGCGGCGCTACTGGGCATGGGCGGCTCGTCGCTCGGCCCGGAGGTCATCCGCCGCAGCTACGGGGATGCGGGCGGCCTGGAGCTGCACGTGCTCGACTCCACCCACCCGGATGCCGTGCGGGCCTTGGAGGGGGCGATCGACCTCGAGAAGACCATCTTCATCGTGTCCTCGAAGTCGGGCGGCACCGTGGAGACGCTGTCGCACATGAAGCACTTCTACGACCGCGTGGGCGGCAACGGCGACCAGTTCGTGGCCGTCACCGACCCCGGGTCGGGGCTGGTCGAGGAGGCGCGCGAGCGTGGCTTTCGGCGCGTGTTCGAGAACGATCCCAACATCGGCGGGCGCTACTCGGTGCTCTCCTATTTCGGGCTGGTGCCCGCGGCGCTGATGGGAGTCGACGTCGAGGCGATGCTGTCCTCCGCCCAGGAGGCCGAGGGCAACTGCAACCAGTTCGACTCGTCCTCGTCGAACTCGGGGCTGTGGATGGGCCTCGCGATGGGCGAGCTGGCCCTGCAGGGCCGCAACAAGCTCACGTTCATCGTGTCCGAGCCGATCGCGAGCTTCGGCCTGTGGGTCGAGCAGCTGATCGCCGAGTCGACGGGCAAGGAGGGCAAGGGCATCCTGCCGGTGGCCGACGAGCCCATCGGGCGCCCCGACGTGTACGGCGACGACCGCGTGTTCGCCTACCTGCGCAACGCCGACGAGCCCGACGAGGATCTCGACGCCAAGGTCGATGAGCTGCGCAAGGCCGGCCAGGCGGTGATCACGCTGTCGGCGCGCGGGGCGGAGGACCTGGGGCGGATCTTCTTCTTCGCCGAGTACGCCACCGCCGTGTCGGGCTGGGTGCTCGGCATCAACGCGTTCGATCAGCCCAACGTGCAGGAGGCAAAGGACAACACGGCGCGCGTGTTGGAGGCTTCGGAGCCACCCTCGGTGAACGACGCCGACGACTCCGCGCTGGGCGAGCTGCTCGGCAAGGCCGGGCCGCCGCACTACGTGGCGATCATGGGCTACGTCGAGCCGTCTTCCGAGTTCGATGACGCCGTGGCCGAGCTGCGCACGGCGATCCGCGACACCACCAAGGCGACCACGACGTTCGGCTACGGGCCGCGCTTCCTGCACTCGACCGGCCAGTTCCACAAGGGCGGCCCGGCAGAGGGGCTGTTCCTGCAGCTGGTGGGCGACGGCGGCGAGGACATGCCGGTGCCAGACGCGGAGTTCAGCTTCGGCGAGCTGATCGCAGCCCAGGCCACGGGCGACCTGCTGACCCTGCGCGAGCACGGGCTGCCGGCCGAGCGGGTGCGGTTGGCCGGCGACGACCCGGCCACCGCGCTGCGCGATTTGACCGAGCGGGTGCGCGGGCTGCTGTAGGCGCGGGGAGCCGTAGACGCGGGGCGCCGTAAAGCTTCCTGCTTTGTGGTCGTCCTGCGTCCACAGGGCAGGATCCTTCGCCAGAAGCTCGGCGTCTAGTCTGCCCGGGGGGCCCGTCGATGGTGGCCGCGGGTCCTGTCTGCGGGCCGGCTCTTCGGCCCGGGCGCTCCGCCCGACTCCGCCCGCCTACGCGCTCCACTCGCTCGCGCTCGCTCCGCCACGGCCTCCGGCAAAGGGCGTC